>JAYVHJ010000295.1:0-11730 GCA_043771315.1 Raineyaceae bacterium | reverse complement strand
ATGTGGATAGCCACAGAAACTGGGCTTAGTCGCTTTGATGGCACACATTTTCGTACTTTTACTACGACTGATGGTTTGCCTGACAACGACATTATGAGTGTTTTGGAAGACTCAAAAGGGAGAATTTGGATACTTTCTTTCAAGAATAAACTTTGTTTCTATCAAAATGGCATTTTTCATACAGAAGAAAACACACCTTGGCTCAAAATAACACTTCCTAGCCCGCCTTTACAAATAATAGAGGACAAAGAAGGTAATTTGTTGCTTAGAATGAAGACAATGCTATTGTGGATTAGTTTCAATAACAAAGCAAAACTTTACTCTCAAACTGAGCTAATAAAATTAGCCAATAAAAAACTAACCACTGTAGATGCTGGAAACTTACTTTATATTGCTAATACTACAGAAAAAGCATTTCTTATTAATATAGGAAGAGATTTTCACATTTTTAGAAATGGGGAAATAGAGCGGGAAAAGCTAAATCTCTCCTCAGAAAACAGAAGGCTTTTTATTTCACCAACACACTACTGTTACAAAGGTTTTAATGAAAATTATTTTTATATACACAGTTTTAAAGATAGTATCCATAAGAAAATACCTATTGATTTTAATATTACTAATTTTCAATTTTTGGATGATAATATATTTATCAATACAAATAATGGCTCATACCAATATAATTGGAATAAAAATCAGATAATTAACCATTTTCTACCCAATAAGAATATGTTGGGTATTTATAAAGATAGGGAAGATAATTATTGGTTTTCTACAAGAGGAAATGGTATTTTTAGGCTACAATCTGCTCAAATTCCCAGTTTTGATAAGGATTTTTTTGATGACAAAGCACTAGAAGTATTTCATGTCAAAAAAAACAAAAATAAACTTTGGATTGGAGCAAATGCTGGTAAAATATTTTCAATAGATTATCTCAAAAATTTCAACGTAGAAAAATATAAGTTGCCTAATAATGAATTAGACGAGGGTAGTCGTGTTCCTTATTTGCATTTTTTGCCTGATGATAAATTGTTAGCATTTTCTAATTCAAAAATATGGACAGTACTACCTAATATTACTAACATTCCATTTAAAAAAAATGGTTATCCACTACTTATTACTTCACTTAAAAATGTAGCAATTGTCAATAAAGATAGTATTATTATAGCTGCTGCAGGAGGTATTTATCATTACAGTATTTTTAAAAAACAGCTTGTTCAAACGCTAAGTGAGCGTACAACCTGCAGTTTTTATAGAAATGATAGCCTTTTTTATGGCACAATGCAAGGTTTAAAACTGCAATTATCCAATAAAAAAAATAGTATTTTAGTGGATAAAAACAAATTACTTACAGAAAAATTTACAGATATTGTGGCTGATAAAAATCAAAATTTATGGCTTTCTAGCTATAATAATGGCATCATTTGCATTAAAAATACCAAAGAAAAAAACGAAATAAAGCACCATATTACAGAAAAACAAGGTCTTACAAGTAATATTACTCGTTGCTTGTTTGTACAAGGTGATACTATTTGGGTGGGTACAAACAAAGGACTCAATAAAATTACTTTTGAGAAGGAAAATTTATCTCAAAAACCTATTATACAGACAATCAGGGCAGAAGATGGGTTAGTTTCTGATTATATAAACACTATTTTGGTGCAAAATGACACAGTTTATGTAGGCACACCTGAAGGAGTGAGTTTTTTTCATAAAGATAAGTTTTTCAAAACCTCTCCCTGTGTGCTTAAAATTCTTTGTCTCAAAATCTCTAACAATGAAGGTAAACTGGTAGAAAAATATTCACAAGAAAAATCAATAGACAAAAAAATAACCCAAAACTATCAACTAAGCTACAAAGAAAATAATATTGTCATTGATTTTGTGGGGCTTTCATACCGTTCTGGAGGGCAAATTAAATATAAATTCCGTTTAAATACTGGAAATGAAATTGTGGATAATTGGCAAGAAACAAAAAATACTTCTCTCTCTTTCAGTGCTTTAGCTCCTGATGATTACCGTTTGGAAATCATTGCTATCAATAAATTTGGTGTAGAAAGTGAGAAAATAACGCTTAATTTTAGTATAAAACCTGCTTTTTGGCAAACTTGGTGGTTTTTTATGGTACTATTTTTGCTAGTAATTGCACTCACTACTTGGGCTATTTTCTCTCGTGTGCAAGTGGTGCGCAAGCGTGAACAGGCGCAAATCCGCCTAAAACAACAAATGTTACAAAATGAAGAGGAAATGTTACAAACAGAACAGCAACTTTTGGAGGCAGAACAAAAAACCTTACACGCAAAAGAAGCTATGATCCAAACAGAGCAACAACTGCTTAGAACACAAATAAATCCACATTTTTTGTTTAATTCTCTTGCAACAGTTCAGAATTTTTTCTTAAATAATGATACCAAAAACTCCGTTTTGTATCTTGGGAAATTTGCTAAACTTATGCGACAAATTTTAGAAAATTCTAGAGAAAACCTCATTAATTTGCATAGTGAGATAGAAATGTTGGAAAACTACCTTGATTTGCAAAAAATACGCTTTTCTGGGAATTTTGATTATAGTATTCTTGTGGCTGATGATTTGGACAAATATTATACCCAAATTCCGCCAATGCTGGCACAACCTTTTGTAGAAAATGCCTTAGAACACGGGTTTTCTCACAAAAACGAACACGGTTTGTTAGAAATTTCTTTTAAAATAGAACAAGAAAATGGAGAAAAAATGTTAGTTTTGGAGATATTAGACAATGGCGTTGGGCTAGAACTTTCAAAAGAATTACGTTCTGAAGCAAAAAAAGAATACAAATCTTTGGCACTTACCATTACGCAGGAAAGATTGGAACTTTTGAGTAAAAAGTTCTCAAAAAAATGCTATCTTACAATCAAAAATAGAGAAAATACACTACAAGAGATAGCAGGCACTCACGTTAAAATATTTTTACCACTAATAGATGAATAATAATACTACTACAAACATAAATAATAGTAATATCATAATGTCTGCCTGCATCATTGATGACGAGCTAAATGTAAGAAATAGCATCAAAAATCTTATTACAACCTTTGATTTGCCTATAAATATCATTGGTGAGGCTGAAAATATTACTGATGGTTTGGTGCTTTTAGAAACCGTAACGCCTGATTTGTTGTTTTTGGACGTAGAAATGCCAGACGGAAAAGGCTTTGACCTTTTGCGCAAAAAAACAGATATTGCTGCAAAAATTATTTTTATTACGGCACATAATTATTATGCGGTGGAGGCTTTCCGCTTCTCTGCGCTGGATTTTCTGCTCAAACCCATAGATGCAGAAGAGCTACAACAAGCTGTAGAAAAAGCACAAATTGCCCTAGACAAAGAAAATCAAGACATAAAAATTACTACTTTTTTGGAGTATTTTGAGCAAGATAAGAAAGATAAAAAAATTATCCTCAAAACAATAGATAAAATGTATATCTTAGAAATAAGTAAAATCATTCGTTTGGAGAGTGCCAGCAACTATACTACGTTTTTTGTGGAAGATGAACAAAAAATAATGGTTGCCAAAAGTATTAAAGAATATGAAGAATTGCTTGTTAATTACGGATTTTTCAGAATACACCAGTCCAACCTTATTAATTTGAGCTTTTTGTCTATGTACGACAAACGCAACCAACAAATAATGCTTAAAGATGGAGCTCTTCTCCCTGTGGCAACAAGAAAAGCACAAGATTTAGTGAAAATTTTAGACCAAATTTAGACCAAATAAGTAAGATTATCAATTACTTTATGTCTTAGTAACGCCAAAATGATGTGTGATAAATTGATTATAAATCTTTTGTATTCATTCACAATTCACAATTCATAATTCACAATTACTTAATATGACTACTGAACAATATATCTCCAATCTCGCCAAACGCTACGCACTTGGAAATGCTACAGAACACACTTTTAGAGGAGATTTGCAGCAACTCATAGAAGCCATTATGCCCAAAATAAGTGCCACCAACGAACCCAAAAGGCAAAAGTGTGGCGCACCTGATTATATCCTCACACAAAACAATATTCCCATAGGATATATTGAAGTGAAGAACATTGGCGACAAAGACCTCATAGGCGCAAAAGCAACAGGAAATAAAGAACAATTTGACCGCTACAAAAAAGCTCTTGGAAACATCATCTTTACTGATTATCTTGATTTTTACCTTTATGTTAATGGAGAATTTAAAACCAGTATTGCCATTGGAGAACTGAAAAACGGCATTATCATTCCCAAAAATGAGAACTTTAACTTTTTCATCTCCTTCATCAAAGAGTTTTGCGCCTATCAAGGACAAACCATTGACAATCCCAAAAAACTTGCCGAGATGATGGCAGGAAAAGCCCAGATATTATCTCTCGTCATTGAAAATGCACTCAACAACGACAAAGAAAACAAACAAGATTCTTCCCTAAAAGAACAGTTAAACGCCTTTGATGAAGTGCTTATCCCACATATTAAAGCCAAAGAGTTTGCTGTTGTCTATGCCCAAACCATTGCTTATGGTATGTTTACGGCTAGATTACACGACGAGGTCAGCCTTGCTTTTACAAGGCAAAAAGCTAACTCACTTATCCCTAAATCTAATCCATTTCTTAAGAAATTGTTTGATTATATTGCAGGTGATGAACTAGACGACCGCATTATTTGGATAGTTGATGCTCTTGCAGAGATATTTTCTGCTTGTGATATACAAAAAATCCTGCAACATTATCAGAAAGAAGAAGATGCAGAAGACCCTATCATACACTTTTATGAAACTTTCCTAACTGAATACGACCCTATCCTAAGAAAAACTAGAGGCGTTTGGTACACACCTACATCTGTCGTAAACTTTATTGTGCGTGCTGTTGATGATATATTAAAAACTGATTTTAACCTACAAGAAGGTTTAGCTGATGTTACCAAAATCAGCAGCCCCCTAGCCCCCAAAGGGGGAACAGTGCAAAATAAGCAAGATGTAATTATCCCCCCTTTGGGAGCAAGTGTCATTGTTCCCCCTTCGGGGGCTAGGGGGCTGCATAAAGTACAAATCCTTGACCCTGCAACAGGAACAGGCACGTTCTTAGCAGAAGTTATTAAGCATATTTATAAGAAATTTGAAGGACAAACAGGCATTTGGCAAAGTTATGTAGAAAATGACCTCGTCCCAAGACTAAATGGCTTTGAATTACTAATGGCTTCTTATGCTATGGCACATCTTAAGCTAGATTTATTGTTGGCGGAAACAGGCTACAAACCAAAAAACAACGAAAGATTAAGGATTTTTCTCACTAACACACTTTCAGAGAGCGTAAAAGCACAGTTTACTGTCTTTGGTGGTTTCCTTACGGAGGAAGCAGTACAAGCACACAACATCAAAGCAAACACGCCTGTAATGTGCATCATAGGTAACCCGCCCTACAGTGGTGAAAGTGCCAACCAAAATACGTTTATTGAGCGTTTAATGCTGGATTATAAAAAAGAACCAGAGGGAAAGATAAAATTACAAGAGAGAAACCCCAAATGGATAAATGATGACTACGTCAAATTCATTCGTTTCTCCTCTCACCTAATAGAAAATAACGGTGAGGGGATTGTAGCCTTCATTAATCCTCACGGATTTTTGGATAACCCTACGTTTAGAGGAATGAGATGGCATTTACTCAAGACTTTTGACAAGATTTATACCATTGACTTACACGGAAACGCAAAGAAAAAAGAAACTGCCCCAGATGGAAGCATAGACCAGAACGTATTTGATATTATGCAGGGCGTTAGTATTAATATTTTTGTCAAAACTGCTAAGAAAAAGCCCAATGAACTAGCGCAAGTCTATCATTATGACTTGTTTGGTAAGAGAAAACATAAGTACGACTTCCTTAATAATACTGCTTTTGGAGATGTACCTTATAAACTCTTGCCAAACAAAGCTCCTATGTACTTTATGGTACAAAAAAATGATAGTGGAGAAGATATTTATAAAGAAGGTTTTGCTTTGGACGAGCTTTTTGTGGTAACTAATGTAGGTGTTGTAACGGCTAGGGATAGTTTTGTTATTGATACTAACAAAGATGCTTTAAGCGAGAGAATGCAAAACTTTTTTATCTTGCCTAAACACGAATTGTTGCAACAATACCAACTAAAAGAAAGCACTAATTGGAAAATAAATGACATCAAAGAGAAAGCTATTGCTTTTGATTATAATAAAATTGTCAAAATATCTTACAGACCTTTTGATAAACAGTATATCTATTATGATAAACACTTTGTAGAAAGAGAAAGAAAAGAGGTAATGCAACACTTTCTAAAAGATAACGTGGGATTAGTTTTTAAATTAGGCAATGCACAAGAAAAATCCACACCTGTAATGGCTACTAACTGCATTACTGATTTTAGAAGCTGGTCATGTTCAGGAATGCAGGGCGGAGATTACGTAGCACCTTTGTATGTTTATCCAACATCTAACAGTAAAAAAGAAAAAAATCCCGAAAAACTTTCATTTGTTTCTAATGAACAAGAAATTTTTATCCTTGAAAATAGAATAAAATATGCTCAAGAGAATTACGACAAGCTAAATGAAATCTTCACTAACAAGATTGAACCGTATTTTAATAAAATTAAAGTAGTTGATACAGATACAAAAGCTTTATTTGAAGAAAACAAAACAGTAGTTGAAAATGCAAAGATGCAACTCAATGTTTTAGAACATAAATTGTTTATTGCATTGAAAATAAATCTAGCTGAAAATGATGAAGATAAAGGTGAATTATTTTCGGGTCTTAGTGAAAGAAAAGCAAACTTCAAAAAAGAGATTATAGAGGAGTTTACAGAGGGTTTAGGACTGGCATTTGTAGAAGAAAGTAGCCTCTTAATCCTTAAAGGGGAAATAATACAAGATGTTATTTCTCCTATAAACGTGTTGGACTACATTTATAGTGTGTTGCATAGCCCTACATACAGAGAAACGTACAAATCATTTCTAAAAACGGCTTTCCCATGCGTGCCATACCCACAAGATAAAGCTAAATTTTGGGAATTAGTAGCATTAGGTAAAAGATTACGTACATTACATTTGCTAGAAAACAAAGAAGTAGAAAGTTATATGACTACATACCCTATTACAGGAGATAATACTGTCAAAAAATCTTCTTTCATTGATAATGGTGCAATGTTTGCAGGTACTGGAAGAGTTTATATCAATGAAACACAGTATTTTGATGGTGTACCAAAGGTCGTATGGGAGTTTTATATAGGCGGATATCAGCCTGCGCAAAAATGGCTCAAAGACCGCAAAGAAAAACCTTTGAATATTAGTGATATTTTGCACTATCAAAAAATAGTAGTTGCACTATTCCAAACAGATAGCATAATGAAACAAATAGACAGCGTGCTTTACTAAAAAATTTAGCTAACTTCTAAAAGTAAAATAATACCAAAATAAAAAAACATTGCTAATGTATATATAAACATTGGCAATGTTTTTTTGTTATTTGTGAAATAATTAATGTTATTTGTAGAATTACAAATGTAATTCGTGGAATAATTAATATTATTCGTGAAATAATTAATGTAATTCGTGGAATTATAAATGTTATTTGTAGAATTACAAATGTTATTTGTGGAATTACAAATGTTATTTGCGGAATTACAAATGTAATTCGTGGAATTATTTATTTTTTCTCAAAGTTAGTTAAAAATCTCGTACCTCGTACTTCAAACTTCCCACCTTAACAACCTTATTCAAACCTCAAAGCTTCAATTGGGTCAAGTTGTGAGGCTTTACTAGCAGGATAATATCCAGAAAGTACACCCACAAAGGCACAAATAAGAACTCCAGTTATTATCCAAACCCAAGGCACGATAAACCCACCAGAACTAATAAAACTTGCTACCAAATTTCCTACACCAATCCCCAAAATAATCCCTAAAATCCCTCCAATCTGACAAATAACAATAGCCTCTATCAAAAATTGTTCTCTTATACGTCTAGGTGTTGCTCCTAGTGCCTTTCTTACGCCTATCTCTCGTGTACGCTCTGTTACAGACACAAGCATAATGTTCATCAGTCCAATACTTGCGCCCAAAAGTGTAATAAAACCTACTAAACCGCCACCAATTTTGAGATAGCCACTAATATCTTTGAGTTTGTCGCCTAGTGTTTCACTTCTTTTGAGTTCAAAAGAGTTATTTTTTCCTAGTCTATCTCTGCGTATTTGGCGCATTAGTCCTGTTGCTGTTTCCATAAGAGGCTCAAATTCAGCTGGATTAGCTACGGCAACTTTCATATTATAAGTTAATTTTTCTTCTCCTGCAAGCAAAACCGCATTATAAAGTGGTACTAAACACGCTCTATCACCACCGCCACCGCCCATATTACTACCTTTAGGGTCTAATACTCCAATAATTTTGTATTTTTTGCCCATCAAAACAATAAATTGGTTAAGTGGGTCTTTTTCATCAAAAAGTGTTTCACGGATTTTGTCCGCAATAATCACGACGGGCGCACCAGTATAAAGTTCTGTTGTACTAAAATTACGTCCAGAACGCATTTTATAGCCTTTTTGGTTGATATAATGCTCGTCTGCACCCAAAACAAGTGTATTAGGATTTGTTTTTTTGGAGAAAAATTTTGCCTCTGCCGTAAACGTAACCATAGTAGAAATACCTACCACGCCAGTACTAGGCAATATTTCTTTTAATTTTGTAGCTTCTTTGTATTTGATAGGTGGTACGTTGGCATCATTGTCTTGTTGTCTGCGGTTGCGTGCATTGGGTGCATAAATATCAAAAGCATTTGCACCAAGACTAGCAAAACTTGTGCTTACAGATGCCTGAATGCTATCTACAGCAGTCAGAATACCCACTAACGACATTATCCCAAAGGCAATAATTAGGGCGGTGAGAATGGTACGCAACAAGTTTTCTCGTATAGCACCAAGCGCAACACGTATATTTTCAAAAAAATTCATAATTGTATTTGTCAAATTTTATATGAAATCACAACGCAGAAAAAAGTAAAATATTACACTTTTTTGAAGGTTTTTGATAAGAAAATATGTATTTTTGTGTTGTTATATACTTGAAAATTGAAAAATACTACCATTAGAGAACCGTATCTTACCAAATATTTTTTTATGAGAATTACTTATAATGCCCCTTTTGTGCTTTCTTTTTCTCTAGCTTGTGCTGCTATACGCCTAGTTGGAACAAGTTTTACAGAAACTTTTTTTGCAGTAGGTACAAGAATGGATTTTGGCAACCCATTAGATTATTTTAGGTTGTTTTCTCACGGAATGGGACACGCAGATTGGGCGCATTATTTTGGCAATTTTGCTTATATATTGCTTTTAGGACCTATTTTAGAAGAAAAATATGGCTCTGCAAAACTGGCGTTTATGTGTTTTGTTACGGCACTACTCACAGGAATAATTAATATAATGTTTCTTTCAACAGGGCTTATGGGCGCAAGTGGTATAGTTTTTATGATGATTGTGCTTTCATCTGTTACCAACGCTCAAAAAGGCGTGATACCACTTACTTTTATTTTTGTACTGATTATGTATGTAGGAAAAGAATTGTTAGATGCTGTTACTACAAGCTCTAATGTATCACATTTTGCGCATATTTTTGGTGGTGTGGCAGGTAGTTTTTTTGGCTTTTTCAAAACTAATACTGAGGTGCAAGCAAAATAACTCTTCCCATTCACAGTATAAACAAAAAAGCCTTTCCAAAGTTTGGAAAGGCTTTTTTTGTTATACTTATTTAGTTAATTTTTCTATTTCTGTTGCCATTGCTGATGCAAGAGCATCTTTTAACGCATTTTGGAACTTTTCTACCACGTCTTTATTTTCAAAAAAATTATTGGTGCTGTTATCATTACTAATTGCATTTGTACCACTTACATTATTTTGCGTATTTATTACTTTACTTTTTTCTTCTTCACCTTCAAATAATTTAGTCAAAGGTACTTCCAAAAACTCTGCTAATTTTTGTAATGTTGGAACAGTTGGTATTACTCTACCTGCTTCAATATCACAATAATTTGGTTGTTTGATGCCTATTGCTTTGGCGAGTGCAGTTTGAGTGTGTTTTTTTGCTACTCTAAGTCTTAGGAGATTGCCTCCAATATCTAGTTTTGTGCTTATCATATAAAAGTTTTTAGGGGTTTGAATTTTGTAGCAAAGGTACAAAAAATATTTTTAAAATTGCGGTATTGGTACTATAATTTATATTTATTTTTTATATGCCAAAAATTCTTTTAGAACTATAAATAGATATACTTTTGCATCAACAAATAAAATAAAGCTAAAAAAATGGCATATAATTTATTTGGATAATCATACTCACCCAAAATAAACTAAAAAAAGTTTGATGAAAAAGATTTTAATTGCTACATTTGCACTATCAATGATGCTAGGCTCTTGTAAGAAAGAAGATGTTACAAAAGTAACACCCAAAGAAGTAGAAACCAAAGATGTTTCTGGAAGTAAAGTAAATAGTAATGCAAATAAGCCTGTTTATCAACCCTTTACTGTGGTTGATGGTCGTGCTGTATTTGCAACAACTGCAGATTTTCAAAATCTAATGACCACAACTAAAAGTAAATCAAAAGAAGATTTGATAAATGGTTGGGGTACAACTTGTGGTTATAACACACTTTTAAGAACAATAGAAAGTGTAAGCAAAAACACACCTAATATTAGTAAAATGGCTATGCGAGGCATAGAAGACGAGTCATTTGCTGCAATTCTAAATGACCAAGGAGAAGTTCAACTTGGAGATACTATTGCGAAAGTAATAGGTGATGAAGAGTACATCTATCACACAAGCAACGCTACCACAGTAGCAACAACAGTTTCAAATGCACAAATAAATGGTACACTTGAAACTGTAGGAAGTCAAATAGCTACTATTTCAGGAGTACGTGTAAGAACTACAATAGTAAATTTACTTCCTGTTACAAATGGAGGAGGTATTAGAGTTGCATGCCCACCATTCACCAATGTATTCACAAATACACAAGATTTCAGTAGTTCTGAACGCTCTTATTTTAAATTTGCAAATAGAAGTTACCTTTTTTATGCTACACTAAATGTAGTTGTTGATATGGAAAGAAGACTTGGTGGATTTTGGGGTTGGTTATTTGGTTGGGGACATACAAACGTTACAACAACTAAAGAATATTTATATTCTATTCAATACAGACAAAACATAGGATTTAATCAAACTTGTTTTGCACAAGCATCTGGACGAGGAATTGTGACCCGTGACCCAATAACTATGCAATTACCTACACCTATAAACGTAGTAGATACTGGTACTGGTGTTCATAGATACAATCTTGATTGGGCAGCAGGATTTGGGGTATGGTATAATATTAAAGAACTGAATGCAACTTTGAAAAATACTTACAATGGGGTTAATCATACTGTATTATTCCAACCATGTGGACAAGGTTGTTTATAATCATTAAAATTTAAAAATAGAAGTTAGCACCTGAATTTTAGGTGCTAACTTTTTAATAACCTACTGAAATGAAAAAACAAATATTCATAACTATACTATTACTCTTTAACTTGCAAGTAATAGCACAAAAAGATACAATACGGGTTAATTTACTTAAACAAAATCACTTTTTATTAAGTATTTATACACCTGTATTATCCAAAGATGCTACTATATTATCAGGTAAAAATGGCTATCGTGGGAGTTTTGGTTTAAGA
>JAYVHJ010000294.1:0-8338 GCA_043771315.1 Raineyaceae bacterium | reverse complement strand
CACACAAGCCAGCAAAATAGCAGAAACAAACGCTTGGTTGTTGGAAAAATAGTTCTAATTGTGAATGAATACAATGTTATTCTTGGAGTGTTTCAGATTATCCATAAAAAAATTTATAAAAAAAAATATAAAACTTGTTTTTATAGAAAATAATGCCGTTATTTCAGAGAAATTTATCAGTTCTTATCTTTAAATCTTACTAAAAATGAAAAAAGCCCTAATTCTTGCTAGCTTGTGTGCCGTAGTTGTATTTTCTTCTTGCGGTTCTAAAAAAGGAAAATGGAATGACAAAGACAAAAAAGCATTCTCTGAAAAATGTGCTGCAGATGCCAAAAAAGCTTCAATGGATGACGCAAAAGCAAAATCTTTCTGTGATTGCGCTCTTCCAAAAGCTGAAGCAGCTGAAGAAAATGCAGAAAAATTTGAAGCTAACAAGGCAGCAGGTGATGCAGTTGCAAAAGATTGCTTGAAATAGTCTTTAAGAAATAATTTTTTGTTGTTTATTTCTTCACAAACAACATACAGAAAACGCTTAATAAATGTTTGTAAAAGCATTTATTAAGCGTTTTTCTTGTTTCATTATTAGTTTTATCCTACTTTATCTAAGAAAAAGTATGTTTTTAAAAAAATAGGCAATTTTTACAATAATATTTACGTATTTTGGGTTACATTGGTATTAAATTTGGAATATACAAGAAAAGTAACTACACTTCAATATTACGTAAATATGAAGTAAACAAATAAAACTATGTTAGAAAATACAAATAATCAAGAGCAAATTAGGGAAAATATCACGGAAAAAGATTTTTTGGCGCATTTCAACAACCAAGAGTTTGAATTATTGTCAAAATGGTTGGTAAAAACTGCCCTAGAAGACATCAGCAAAACAAATATTCACCCGTATCTGCGTCTGCAAGCAGAACAAGCCTGCGAAAGTATTTTGATGAGCAACAAGCATAAAAACCGTTCTTATCAAGACTTTTTGCGTGGTGCAAAACTGGCTACCAAAGTAATAGCACTTGCTATTCCCAACTCAATAGATGCTTATTATCATTCTATTACGGAATCAGCTAAGGATTAACAATTATGGTCAAATACGAAAAAGCAAATATATTTTTCAATACATTTGCTTTTTTATCTTGTATGACTACTATCTTGCAGGTGAAATTTTGCCTACACATTCTCCAAAACCAATTCTTACGCCATCTTTTTCAGAGTAAGCACGCATAATGACAGTATCTCCATCATGCAAAAACTTTCTTTCAGAGCCGTCATGTAGCAAAATAGGTTTTGTTCCTTTCCAAGAAAGCTCTAACATTGAGCCATAAGAAGAAGGTTCTTTGCCACTGATAGTACCAGAAGCATATAAATCTCCCACATTTATTGGGCAACCATTAATAGTATGGTGTGCTAATTGTTGGGAAATATTCCAATAAAGATATTTGAAATTACTTTTGCAAAGAAGCATTTCTTTATCAGAATTGACAGGTTTGATTGCCACTTCTAGTTTTATATCAAAAGTGCGTTTTCCTGTCGTTTTCAGGTAATCAAAAATTTCTACATCTTGTACAGGTGAATTTGTGCGGTAGTTTTCTATTGCTTCTATTGTTACGACCCACGCAGACATAGTGGAGGCAAAATTTTTCCCTAAAAATGGTCCTAGTGGTACGTATTCCCAACTTTGTATATCACGAGCAGACCAATCATTGAATATAACAAAGCCAAAAATATAATCTTCTGCATTCATTGCCACTACACTGTCGCCCATTTCAGTACTTTTGCCAACAATAAAGCCCATTTCTAGTTCAAAATCAAGCAAACGAGTAGCACCAAAAGAAGGATTTTCGTGTCCTTCTGGCTTAAATTGTCCTTTTGGGCGTATAATATCTGTTCCTGAAACAACAATGGAAGATGTTCTGCCGTGATAGCCCACAGGCAAATGTTTCCAGTTAGGTAAAAGTGCATTTGCAGGGTCTCTGAACATTGTACCAACGTTGGTAGCGTGTTCTATACTAGAATAAAAATCTGTATAATCCCCTATTTGGACTGGCAAGTGCATTTTTACCTTAGAAATATGCTTAACGACCTCGTTGCGGTCATCTGGATAATCTCGTAGCTTTGAATTACCTTCTTTAAGTAAGTCCATCACACGTTGGCGTACGCCCAAAGTAGTAGATTTACCCAATGCAATAAAGTTATTAAGCGTTTTTTGATGAAAAACTGTAGATTCTGGGATAACCAAACCATCAAAGTAGCCAAGTTCCATTAGCATACTTAGGTCTATTACGTGGTCGCCTATGCGTACACCTACACAAGGTGCATCACCATTGACAGAAAAGATACCAAACGGTAAGTTTTGCAAAGGAAAATCACTATTTGCAGGCACTTCAATCCAAGAATTTATCATTTTATTTTAGCTATTTTTATTGTGTTTTTGACGTTCCCCCGTTTCACGTGGGATTATGATTGTTAAACCCTAGCAACTGCTAGTTTCAGGGTTTCTAATACAAATTTTTATTTAAGTATATCTTTTTGAAGGTTATCTTTCAGAATACTGTCTTTTTGAAGACTATCTTTTTTTATTTTGAGAGAATCTTTCTCTAAAACCTCTTCTATATCTTCTTTATAAGTAGTTGTATCCTTATTGAAGACAGGTATTTTATTATTTTTTTTAGTTTTATCTTCTTTATTTTTTTCTGATTGTTTGGAAAACAACGAAATATCTGTACCTATCCCTACCAAAATAGCCACAAATGAAAAAATACTAAGTAAACGTGCAAACGCCTTATTATTTTTTTTGAATAAGAAAATAGAAATAATAAAAAAAGCGGGTACAACCACCACTACGGCACTTATTGTACCAATAGGAACGAAACCATCAAACATAAAATGGTGAGAAAAATAATTTTCCGAAAAATACAGTTTTTTTTTGAAAATATAGCTTTATTGAATAAAATAATTTGTTTTTTTGTTACCATAAAAAGACTGGCGTTATTTCGTAATGGTTGTTTTTCATAAATTTATACAAAAATTAAAATATTTGTAATAAAATCCTAATGTCAAAAAAAACAAAAACAAACATTGATAATCAAGAAGATAATCAAGAAGATAATTTGCAAGATGCTCAGAAAAGCATCAATGCTTATGCTAAATATGCGGGGCTTGCAGGGCAACTTTTTGCGACCATTGGGCTGGGCGTTTGGGGGGGCATTTTGCTAGACAAGTATTTTAGTTTGAACTTTCCTATATTTACAGTTGTTTTGTCCTTAACTGCTTGTATTGGAGCTATGTTTTTGGTCATTAAATCTGTGCCAAAAGCCTAAAACAATACTAAACAGTATAAAAGTGTTAAAATAAAAAATTCAAATAATCAACAACCCTTAATAAATATTTGGTACATTTTTTGGTGCATTCAATATAGTATTAGGTAGTTGATGATAATAAAAAATTTGGTTATCTATGGAAATAGCTTTACAAAAAATTTCTACAGCTTGGGGAGAATTTGAATTTTCTGCTCAAAATCATTTTGAAGAGCAAATTATCTCTGATAAAGATTTTCAACAAGGATTTTTCTTTGGCAAACCACGTAGAGGACACCCAGAAGGGCACGTCATCAAGCACATTGATGAGGTTTTGAGCAATGTTGAAAAAATGTATCCTTACGTAAGCTCACAGGATTATGCCCGTTTGCGCCTTATCACGCTCATACACGATACTTTCAAATACAAAGTTGATGCGCCACTTCCTTATATGAAAGCAAATAACACTTATACCAAATTCAGTGACCATGGCTGGTTGGCACGTGTTTTTGCAAGTAAATATCTTTCTGATGAAGGTGTTTTGCTGGTTACAGAATTTCATGACGAGGCATATTTTGCTTGGCGTGAGGGCGGGTGGCATCATAATTGGGAAAAAGCAGACGAAAGACTGGCTAAATTAGTCCAAAAAATGCAAAATCATTTACAATTATATTATCTCTTTTTCAAATGTGATACTTCCACAGGCGACAAAGACCCTAATCCTGTGCTTTGGTTTGAAGAGAAACTTAAAGACAAGATTAACATAGTTTCAATTACTTAGTTTTCAATTACAAATTACGGCTTTTTGATATGATTTTATTACAAGGTGTGATTAGTGATATATTTTCATTATTAGAAATTTTTGTTTTTTTGACATTTATTATACCTGTAATCACCATTATAAGAACAAGAAAATATATCAAAAGCACACCAGAAAAGAAAATAACAACAACGCATTTTATTCTCATTTCACTGAAAAATCTATTATTCGCTATAACAGTTGTAACAATAGTAGGCTTTTCTATTTTTGTTTTGTTAGATATTTTGTAACGGACTTATAATCAAAATCTTGTATTTACTTCATACCTCACACTTCACATCTCACACCTCATTATGATGTACTACAACACCAAAGAAACCAACGCCCTTTTGCGCAATAGGCGTTCTTCTTATCCTTCACAATTTGACCCAATTGTGCGTACTATTCCTAAAAAAATAGTAGAAGAAATTCTCATAAACGCTACTCATGCCCCCAATCACGGCAAAACAGAGCCTTGGCATTTTGTTGTTTTTGGGGGTGATGGACGAAGAAAACTAGGAGAATTTCAGGCAAAACTTTATAAGGAACTTGCAGAAAAAGAAGGTAATTTTGATGAAAATAAATTTATCAAATTGTTAGAAAGTCCTTTAAAAGCCTCTCATGTCATTGCTATTGGTATGAAAAGGCAAGAATCTGGCAAAATCCCTGAAATAGAAGAAATTTCTGCGGTGGCTTGTGCCGTTCAAAATATTTATCTTTCTGCTACTGCCTACGGTTTGGGTGGATATTGGGGAAGTGGTGGCATTACGTATGCGCCAGAAGCAAAAAGTTTTTTTGGCTTGGGCGAAAATGACCAACTAATGGGCTTCTTTTACCTTGCTTTTGTCGTAAAAGCCTCCCCAGAATACGTCAGAAAGCCAATTTCTGAAAAAGTAACTTGGGTAGAATAAACAAAACCTTCAAGGTCTTTAAGACCTTGAAGGTTTGATTATCAATTTTTTTTTCTCCTTGGTTTGTGTCCCCACAAACCAACAATTACGGCAAATTATGTGTTTTTATCCGTAATAAAAAAAGCTGTTTTTTCTCCTTGATTTGTGTTCCCACAAACCAACAATTACGGCAAATTATGTGTTTTTATCCATAATAAAAAAAGCTGTTTTACTAACTCATTTTGGTTTGTGGGGACACAAACCAAGGAGTTTTAAATAGTATATGGTAGCAAAAATTGTTATCACCTTATTTCTTAGGAAAAGCCATTCTAAGTTTTATTTCAGTTAATTTTCTTTTGGAATTAAGAGAAAAATCAGCTTTTTGATACCAATCATAATAAGATGGTTCTGCTTTCAAAACATCTTCTACAGGTCGTCCTTTGTGTTTACCTATATTAAAAACCTCTACACCATCTTTAAAAACCATAGAATTAGCAAAATCTACCAAATTTTCTGCTGTAAGATTATGCAAATGTTGCATATCATTCTTTACAGGCACAAATTCAACCTTATTTCTATCTTTAATCATCATATTTTCGTACTTCAAAACTTGCGCCTCCAAAACCTCAAAAGTAGCTAGTGTATCTGCTTCTGCGGTATGTGCGCCTTCCAAATCTTTCTGACAATAAAATTTATAAGCGGCACTCAAAGTGCGAGGTTCCATAAGATGATAAATTTTTTGTGCATCTATCAAATTGCGCCCAGTCGTAGAGAAATCAAGCCCAATACGTAAAAATTCTTCCACCAACATAGGCAAATCAAAACGCAACATATTGAAACCTGCAAGGTCGCAACCTTCCAAAAATTTACTCAAATCCTTAGCAATAAGTTTAAAAGTAGGTGCATCTTTGACGTGTTCGTCATAAATGCCGTGAATCATACTTGTTTCTAGTGGAATAGGACGCTCTGGGTTAATTTTTTTGGTTTGGATGATTTTCTCACCATTTGGCATTATTTTGATGAAAGAATATTCTACAATTCTGTCATTTACGACACTTATACCTGTAGTTTCTAGGTCAAAAAATACAAGAGGTTTTTTAAGATGCAACATTAAATTTATTTTTCTGATTATTTTTAAATCTATATTTTACATAATTATTTGATTATGAAAAGATTATATTTATTGTATTCATTTATAATTCATAATTCACAATTCATAATTATTTAATTTTTTACAAAAATAGCATATTTTATTGATTTTTCTTTACCTTCACAAAATAATCTTACCTACAATCACTATAACGCAATTATTATGAAAAAGCTTTTAACTTATTTTAATTATTTTTGGCTGCTTTGTTTGTGTATTCCTACATATACACACGCACAAAATGCGCCTACCAACACCAATGAAGCACGTTTGGAAGCCATTTTGCTTAATTCTGGCGTGTTTGTGGTATTTGTGGTACTTTTTATGGGACTTGTTATTTTTTTTAGGAACAGAACGCAAAACTCCCAATTTAAGAAGCAAAATGATACAATGCGCTCCCAAGCACGTGAAATAGCCAAATCAAATACAGAATTTATCAAGCTAAAAACACGTGCAGACGAAATAGAACACGAGAAAAACAGCATTATCAGCATTATGTCCAATGATTTGAAAAAGCCGTTTAACCGTATTATTTCATTAGTGGATTTGATACGTTTGGAAGGAACAGAAAAACTTAGCCAAAATCAGGTAGAATATTTGGGCAAAATGAGCCAAGTGGTACAAGACGGGCTAATTATTATCCAAAATTTGTTGGACAGCAAAGTGATTGAAGACTACAAAAAAGAAATTCAAATAGAACGCCTAAATATCATTAGTACTATTCAGCAAGCCATAAAACGACATAAAGGCTACGCACAAACCAAGAATATCAACATAGAATTTATGCCTAGCAAAAGTAAAATAGAATACCGTACAGATGAGTTTTTTTTGACACGCATTACGGAAAATCTTATTTCAAACGCCATAAAATTCTCTCCAGAAGGCAAAAAGATATACGTTAAATTGCGAGATAATGAAGAAAATGTACGTTTGGAGGTAAAAGACGAAGGCTTAGGGATTTGTGTAGAAGACCAAGCAAAACTTTTTATCAAACATCAAATCTTCAAAAATAGAGCAACAGCAGGAGAGAGCTCGTCTGGGCTTGGTTTGTCTGTGGTAAAGTCGCTTGTAGATGAGCTAAACGGTAAAATTTGGTGCGAAAGTCAGGAAGGAAAAGGCGCAACTTTCATTTTGGAGCTGCCTAAAAATGTAGTGAAATATTATTAAAAAGCCCCTAAATCCCCAAAGGGGACTTTAATACAAAAATATATGATTAAAATTGAAAATATCAGTAAAAGTTATAAAAAATTACAAGTTCTAAAAAATATCAATTTACACATACAAAAAGGAGAGGTTTTGGCTATTGTGGGCGCATCTGGTGCAGGGAAAAGTACACTTTTGCATATTATTGGCACACTTGACCGCCCAGACGTTGGAAATGTACTTTTCAATGACCAAAATATCACCCAATTATCAGAAAAGGAACTTTCTATGTTGAGAAATAATAAAATTGGCTTTATTTTTCAATTTCATAATCTTTTACCTGAATTTACGGCGTTAGAAAATGTTTGTTTGCCTGCGTGGATAGGCAAAAAAGACGACAAAACTACTCGTGAACGTGCCAAAATGTTACTGGAAATGCTTAATTTAGGCGAAAGAACAAACCATTTTCCTTCGCAACTTTCTGGCGGTGAGCAACAAAGGGTGGCGGTGGCTCGTGCCTTAATCAATTCTCCTGATATTGTACTAGCTGATGAGCCTAGTGGTAATTTGGACTCCAAAAATGCACAAGAATTGCATCATATTTTCTTTGATTTGAGAGAAAAATTTAACCAAACTTTTGTGATTGTTACGCATAATGAAACACTTGCCAAAATGGCTGACCGTACCATTGTTTTACAAGATGGGAATATTGTTTAATAATGTATCTTATTGACTATCAACAATCTGTATTCATTCCTAATTCCTAATTCCTAATTTCTAATTGCAAAAATAGATATTCTTAAAAAAATATTTGTTTTAATCTAAATTTTTTCTAATTTTGCACCTCAATTTAAGAATTTAGTAAAAAACTATTAAGACGAATTTACGAAAGTTAGTTATACCAAAATGGCAAAAAAAGATATCAAAGATGTAGCAAATGCTAACGCAGACACTACCAACAATATTACTGACGTGCAAACACCAGTACAAAATGTTCCTCAACTTAACGCAGATGGTACTCCGTTTGAGGGAGAAGTAGAAGTAATGAGTGATAATATTT
>JAYVHJ010000293.1:0-7591 GCA_043771315.1 Raineyaceae bacterium | reverse complement strand
GTCCTTGCATATTCAAAGACCAAGCATGTTTTGGGTGTTTTTCACCTGTGGCAGAAAGCATTGCAGCAAGCTGATACACTTGTGTAATTTCGTATTTATCAATGATTTCGCCTAATTTTTTAGCGTTCATTACGTCCAGTTTTTCAAAAATACCAAGTTCTTGCAAACGGTTTTTTTCAGGCTTACGCACATCTGAAGTAATTACGTTAGAACGCCCATAAATGCCTTTTAAGGCATTAACAAGCTCTACACCCAGCTGACCAGCAGCACCCAAAACCAATACTTTTTCAGTTTTCATATAAATATATTTTCTTTAAATTCCTATTAAATCTCTTTTGACTTTCAAAGATAAATAAAAATTGTATTTTTAGTAGATTTTTTTAGATAATTCTTAGAAATAAACAAAATAATCATAATTCTTTACTTTTAGATAACTAAATAATTCAAAGAAAAATCAGAAAAATGAGTATCTTTGTGTTAAATAATTACAGAAATTACCCCAAAAAATATGGCAAGTATTCAGAGCTATGTAGTAAGAGCAGCAATTTGGGCAAATAGCCTTTACAATCCTTCTAAAAGTCGCCCAATTGATATAAAAACTGCTCGTATTGATTTTGATAAAATTGGTTTGCGCCTTGCGCCGTTGGCTCATACACGCATTACACGTACCAATGCAAATGGTGTTCTATGTGAATGGACGACACCAAACAATCATTATGATACACCAGTAGAAAATATCAAAGAAATTGTGTTTTTTA
This sequence comes from Raineyaceae bacterium, assembly GCA_043771315.1. Taxonomy (GTDB): domain Bacteria; phylum Bacteroidota; class Bacteroidia; order Cytophagales; family Thermonemataceae; genus JANYGM01. The sequence continues at coordinate 6,833 of JAYVHJ010000293.1, read as the reverse complement.
TTCATGGTGGCGGGTATGTAATGGGCAGCTTTGATACCTATCGTGGCTTAGTAAGCCGTATTGCGCACCAAACACGTATGCACGTAGTTAGTTTTGAATACGGACTTGCACCAGAAAGACCTTTTCCAAACGGCTTAAATGATACGTTGAATGTTTATGAATGGCTTTTGGCAAACTATCAAGACGCTAAAATTTATATTGTTGGAGATTCTGCAGGAGGCGGTTTGGGGCTTGCACTTTTGCAATATTTGAAAGAAGAAAAGATAAAAATGCCTCAAAAATGTATTTGGATAGCTCCTTGGGCAGATTTGGAACTAAAAAACCCTTCTATTGAAGACAATAAACATGTAGATTATATACTTGCCAAAACTAGAATGGAGCTTGCTGCCAAAGGTTATGCCAATGGTTTGCCTCTTAATCATTTGTTTATTTCGCCCATCAATGCTAATTTTGAGCATTTTCCGCCTACGCTTATACAAGTAGGAACAAATGATATTTTACTTGATGACTCCAAAATATTAGCAGAAAAGATGAAACAAGCAAACGTGGAAGTAACGCTAAAAATCTGGGAAAATGTGCCACACGTTTGGCATATGGTAGGGGATTTTTTGCCAGAATCTACAAAAGCAATTAGACAAATGGCAAATTTTTTGAAAAAGTAAAAAAATACAAAGGGTTTTAATATCAAAATAAATTATAGTCCACACCACAAAAATAAGGGTCAGATTATAATTTATTTTTCATTTTTAACTAGTTTTTCCATATATTTTTTTATTTTTGGAAATAATTTTAAATTCACTAAAATTATTTCCAAAAATCAACAAAAAAATCAACAAAATAAATTTATAATTATTATATTAAATGCCAAATATCAAAGAAAAATATATAGTTTTAGCAGCCAAAAACGCAGAAGCATTACTTGGTGGCGGACAAGATAGAATAGATGCACAACATAAAAAAGGAAAACTCTCAGCTCGTGAACGCATAGATTTTTTGCTTGATGAAGGTTCGTTTGAAGAAATAGGAAAATTTGTGATGCACCGCACACGTGATTTTGGTATGGATAAACAGCATTTTTTGGGTGATGGCGTAATCACGGGTTACGGCACTATCAATGGAAGACTTATTTATGTTTTTTCACAAGATTTTACAGTGTTTGGTGGCTCATTATCAGAGGCTTATGCAGAAAAAATCTGTAAAATAATGGATTTGGCTATGAAAAATGGCGCACCAATTATTGGTTTAAACGACTCTGGAGGCGCACGCATACAAGAAGGTGTAGTTTCTTTGGCGGGTTATGCAGATATTTTCTACAAAAATACGCAAGCATCTGGCGTTATCCCACAAATTTCTGCAATTATGGGTCCTTGTGCTGGTGGAGCAGTATATTCTCCTGCTATTACGGATTTTATTATGATGGTTGAAAATACCTCTTATATGTTTGTAACAGGTCCTAACGTAGTAAAAACCGTTACGCACGAAGACGTTACCTCAGAAGAATTGGGTGGTGCAAGCACACACAGCACCAAATCAGGGGTTACGCATTTTTCTTGTGCCAACGAAATTGAATGTATCAATAATCTTAAAAAACTGTTGTCTTATCTTCCTCAAAATTGTGAAGATAATGCACCATTAGAAGATTATGAGGAAAAAGCAAATGAAAGTTTGCCTAGTTTGGATAGCATTATTCCAGAAAATCCTAACCAGCCTTATGATATGCGTGAGGTGATAGAAACAGTGGTGGATAAAGATAGTTTTTTTGAAGTACATAAAAATTTCGCTGAAAACATTGTTGTTGGTTTTGCACGTTTGGCAGGTCGTAGTATTGGTATTGTAGGTAATCAGCCTGCGGTTTTGGCAGGTGTTTTGGACATCAATTCTAGCACGAAAGCAGCCCGTTTTGTGCGTTTTTGTGATAGTTTTAATATTCCTTTGCTTGTTTTGGAAGATGTGCCAGGCTTTTTGCCAGGAACAGACCAAGAATGGCACGGAATTATTACGAATGGTGCAAAACTTTTGTATGCTTTCTGCGAGGCAACTGTGCCACGTATTACGGTTATTACACGTAAGGCTTATGGTGGTGCGTATGACGTAATGAATTCTAAACATATTGGCGCAGATATGAATTATGCTTGGCCTACCGCAGAAATTGCCGTTATGGGAGCAAAAGGTGCAGCAGAAATCATTTTTAAAGCAGAAATTTCTAGTGCAGAAAATCCAACAGAAAAACTAAACGAAAAAGTAGAGGAATACGAAAGAAAATTTGCAAATCCATATCGTGCTGCTTATAGAGGCTATATTGATGAAGTAATTATGCCTAGTGAAACACGTCAGAAACTTATTAGAGCATTTAAAATGCTTGAAAACAAAGTAGTGGTTGCGCCACGCAAAAAACATGGAAATATACCATTATAATTATGAATTTTAAATTGTGAATTTTAAATTAAAATACAGACGTAAAAAATAATTTATTATTCACAATTCACAATTCACAATTCACAATTAAAAAAAGATGATAAAATTTATTTTACAAAGATTAGGCTATGGTTTTTTGGTTATTTTGGGGGTGGTAATGGTGGTTTTTTTGCTATTTTTCACTGTACCTGGTGACCCTGTTTCTATGATGGTAGACCAACAAGCTGACAAAACTATTAGAGATGCCATACGCAAAGATTTGGGACTTGACCAGCCCTTGCATACGCAGTTGTATATGTATATGCGTGATTTGTCGCCTGTTTCTGTTCACCCAGATACACCAAAAGAAAAGGAAAAATATGGTTTTGCTAGACTTATTCCGTTGGGAGAAAGCGTTTTTGTGTTGAAATATCCTTATTTGGGGCGTTCTTTTCAGACCAACCAAAAAGTAAGTGATATTGTGTCGCAACGTGTAAGCCTAACTATTATTTTGGCACTTGCGGCTATGTTTTTTGCGACTGTCGTAGGGATTACTTTGGGTATTTTTGCGGCACTCAAACAAAATACCTTTTGGGACGGGTTTATCTCAGTAGTATCTGTTTTTGGGATTTCTACACCATCTTTTGTGGCTGCAAGTATTATTTCGCTCATTTTTGGCTATATGATTGGTCCTTATATTGGACTTAATGGTATTGGCACGCTTTGGGAAATTGACCCTATTAGTGGAAACAAGATTTTGCACCTCAAAAACTTGATTTTGCCTGCGCTTACACTAGGAATACGCCCTTTGGCTATTATTGTGCAACTGACAAGAAGTTCTATGTTAGAGGTTTTGTCGCAAGATTATATTCGTACAGCACGTGCAAAAGGACTTTCAAACTTCAAAGTAATCAGCAAACACGCCTTAAAAAATGCCTTAAATCCTGTTGTAAGCACTATTTCTAATTGGTTGGCATCACTTTTGGCAGGAGCATTTTTTATAGAAACTATTTTTGATTATAAAGGTTTAGGTTTTGAAACCATACAAGCACTAGACAGGCGTGATTTGCCTATTATTATGGGAGCTACGCTGGTTGTGGCAAGTGTTTTTGTAATTATCAATTTAATTGCAGACTTGCTTTATGCTGTCATTGACCCAAGAATAAGGCTGAATTAGGAAGAGGTACGAATTTAGAGGTACGAAGTACGAATGTAAAACTTTGATTATTAAATTATTGTAAAAATATTTAATTCCTGTTCACTAGTAATGAATTAGTACAAAATTGGTACAAAAAAACCTTCACAAGTCTAATAACTTTGTGAAGGTTTTTTATTTTTTGCTGTTGCGGCAACTTAAAGCAAAAATTATTTTTTCTTTTCTTCTACAACAGGCACAACTTTTTTATCTTTTTTGGTACTATCTACGCTTGCAGTTGTATTTTCTTGCAAATTAGAGCCATCACCCGCATTATCTTTGGCAAAAAATTTGTCACGAATGGCATTAGCACGTGCTTGAGATTCTGGAGTGTCGTTATAAACATTACGTAATTGGCGTGCAGAATCTCCTTTCTCACCATAAACATAAGGGTCGTTTTCGTGGTGGTCGGGCAGTTTGGCTGGGTCAGAGTTATTATACTGATAAAGTCCGCAAGAACTTACACTAAACATCATTCCTGTAAGGATAACTACTGCTAATTTTTGCTTTGTTGTTTTATTGATGGCTTTCATATTAAAATATTTCATATCAAATAAATTATGTGTTTTTATTTTCCTGATGCTACAAAAGTATTTATTTTTTTCGTTAAAACAAAAAAAGTTCTGAATTTTGTCGTAATTGATAATTCGTAATTCGTAATTGAATTTATTTGATAATAAAATTCCCTTTTCCTGTCAAATATCCTTCACAATAAACTTCTACATTATAAGTCCCTTTGCCATATTCTGCACCTTTTTTGTACTCAAACCTAATTTCTTGTTGGGTATTATCAAAAGAAAAACTTTGAGAAGTGGTATAATTTACGTCATTGCCGTTAGCATCAGTAAAACGCCCTCCTGTAGTTCCTACCAAAACCGCTCCACTAGGCTCAATAACACGCAAATATGCTTTTTTATTATTAGTTTTGGCAGCTTCATTTGGTAAAAGGCGACAAATGACCAGAATTTTATCCACTAATTTTGTCTTAAAACCAGTTTTATTTTCTGCTTGTGTACGTATTTTGCCCACATCAGAAATAGCATCAACACGAATAGAAGATGATTTTAGGATAGAAACCTTATTGATAGTTGCCTCCAAATCAGCTTTTTCTTTACGTGCGCTACCCATAGAATCACGTAGGCTATTTTTTTCTTTCTTTTCCTTAGCTACTTCTTTTGTAAGATTGTCTGCAGTACCTTTCCAACGAGCTATTTCCTCATCTTTGGTGGCAAGTTGTGCTTCATAATTTTTTATTTTTGCCTGATATTGTGCTAAAAGAGCGTCTGTATTGCCTTTTGAGGCTAAAAGGGTTTTCTTATCTTGTTCTAATTCTTTTTTGATTTCTATCAAATCTTCATAATCCTTGTCTTTCTCTTTTGCCTGCGCAATACGTATGTCTAATTGTTGCGCAATAGAGTCTAATTTTGCAGAAGTGGTATTGATTTCCACGTTTTTTTGCTCAATAATCACATCTTTTTGTGCTATTTGTTTTTGCCCTTGCATCAAATTATACACTAAAATACCATTGATAAGTGCCAATGCGACAGTAAAACCTATAAAAAGTGTAATATTTTTATTATTCTTAGCTTTTTTTTCATTTTCCATAAACTAATTTATTTTTGATAAGTTGTTATTGTTACTGATTTATTTTGATAAATTATTGTTACTAAATTGTTTTATAATTTATTGTTATTCATATAGTTATGAATAATAGCAACAATAATTTTTCAAATATTTGCATTGGTAAAAATATTTTTCAAATATTTTTACACAAATTTACAACTTTTTTGTAGATTCACACGAATATATCACAAATCACCTATAAAAGTTTTATTTAAAATTTATTTATTATGATACTTGACGCACAATATTGGCAAAACCGTTATCACAATCATACTGATAATTGGGATATTGGCGAGGTTAGTCCCCCTTTAAAGGCGTATTTTGACCAAATAACCAACAAAAATATAAAAATTTTGGTAGCTGGTGGTGGAGATAGTTACGAAACTTCGTATCTTTACAAAAATGGCTTTAAAAATGTTTTTTTATTGGATTGGGCAAATACAGCACTTGACAAATTCTTAATAAAAAACCCTGATTTTCCTGAAAATCAAACCATTTGTGGAGATTTTTTTGAACTTGAAGAAAAATTTAATTTATCTTTTGATTTGATTGTAGAACAAACTTTCTTTTGTGCTATTTCTCAAAAAAAACGACCAGAATATGCAAAAAAAATGCAACAATTATTAAAACCAAATGGAAAACTTGTGGGCGTTTTGTTTGATGATTTTCAAGAACGCACAGAACCACCGTTTGGAGGAACACAAGAAGAATATAAGCCTTATTTTGAGCCTTATTTTGACCTCAAATATTTTGAAAAATGCCATAATTCTATTGCGCCACGTGCCAATAGAGAACTTTTTATATTACTTACAAATTCAATTACGAATTAAAAATTACGAATTACGGTAAATTCAATTACGAAAAAACAACTCACAACTCAAATGCTACCTCTTACAGTACAAGCCACACGAGAAGTTATTTATCATTTGATAGCTTTAAATGGCAAAACAACCACGCTAGACGTGAAAAATGAACTCCGTAGCCGCAACTACAATGCTGCTCAAAATGACGTTTCTCATTTTGTAGGGCAAATCCAAAAAGCGGATAATCTAGAAACAAAAAATAATGGACAATACAACTTTTATCACTTTGGATATGATTCTAATGATACAAAAAAAGCATATTTAGAGAATAATATTGAATTTGTGGAAGTAATTGTTCAAGGGAAATTTGTGAAGATTTTTCAAGGTAAATTAGGTGCTGATGGTGTAGAAACCACCCATAATCTAAACAAAAATCTCCTTGCCATACGTGAATTTAGCAAGTTTGTAGGTGATTTTGTGTCGCAGGGGTTTGTGCAAACGCAAGACCCACGTCCCTCTCTAACTATCAGACAACAATATGGGCATATTTTGGGGCAAAAAGCCGTTTCCGCAAAAATTGGCTACTTTAATGCTAAAAAATATGAGCAAAATTTTGAGAAAAATGGAGCTTACTATTTTGCTTGGGATTTGAATACACAAAGTTTGTCTTTCAAAGACGTGCTTGCGCAAACACAAAATTGGCAAACTTCTAATTTTACCTGCACTTTGTCTAGCACTTTGGGCGAAAAAACGACTAAAAAAGACCTTCAAAATATAGATAATCCTTATTTTGATTTGGATAATAATAATATTTTTGA
>JAYVHJ010000292.1:0-2301 GCA_043771315.1 Raineyaceae bacterium | reverse complement strand
TACATCTATATCAACTACTTATCTTATTACTCACGACATTCCAGCCGCTAATGGTTGTACTGCTGTAAGTGCGAGTTTTAGTTTGACTATTTCAGAACTTCCTGCAAGTGCCACTATCACCTCACCCATTACTACTATTTGTACAGGTCAAAGTGTGTTATTAACTTGTACGACAACAGGTACAGGGCTTATTTATCAATGGAAAAATGGTGTTAATCCTGTGGGAACAAATAGTGCAACTTTCTCTGCCACAACAGCAGGAAGTTATACAGTAGAGATTTCTAATGTTATTTGTACTACGCCAATAGTTTCTAATACTATTGTGATGACTATAGTAACACAACCAGTAGCCACATTTAGTTATTCATCTGCAAGTTTTTGCAAAACAGGTACAACTACACCTACCATTACGGATATGGGCGGAGTATTTACAGTCGTGTCGCAAACAGCAGGCGTACCAAATACAGGGCTTATCATTAATGCAAGTACAGGGGTGATAGACCTTGCTTCAAGTCAAGTAGATGTCACTACAAGAACTGCTACATATCAAATAACTTACACTATTGCAGCGGCAAATGGTTGTAATAGTGCGACTACAAATACTGATATTAGTATTGCAGAGCCTGCTTTGCCTGCTATTTCTGCATCTACATTGAGTATTTGCACAAGTACAAGTGCAACGCTTACTGCAACAATAAGGTCAGATTATACCAACTATAGCTGGACACTTTTACCTTCTACACCAATAGCTAGTGGTGCTACTGCTACATCTATAAGTGTTTCAGTAGGAGGGACTTACCAATTAGCAATAACAAATCCTTGCGGAACACAAACAACTGTAGTAAATATTACGGCAGTTACACAACCAGTTGCCACAGTTATATATCCAAAGGCTAAATATTGTTCATCAGAAGTAGGAAATATCAGTCCTACAGCTACTATTGATGCTAATAGTGTATTTTCTGTTGCGCCTACAGGGCTTACAATCAACCCAACAACAGGGGTAATAACCATAGATGCAAACACGCAAGTTGATGCTAATTTTGAGAGAATTTATACTATTACACATAATATTCCTGCAGGAACAAGTAATTGTAACCCTGTTACGGCTACTTTTGTTATTACTATTTACAAACTTCCAGTAGCCAAAATTACTAATCCTTCTCCTTATTTCTATTGTTCAGGAGAAATAAAATTGAGTGCAGAAACTCGTTCTGATTATCAATACCAATGGAAAAATAACGGTACAGATATTGCAGGGGCAACTTCTGCTACGCTTTCCGTTACAGCAGTAGGAAATTATACAGTAGTAGTTGCGAGTGGTGGAACAGGTGGTTGTAGTGTGGTTTCTAATATTGTGGTGATACAACAAGGCTCAAATCCTGTCGTGAGCATTGCGCCTACGCTTGTGGGCGTGCAGGGGCAAACGGTGCCACTTGCACCAGTAATTACTGCACCAACAGGACAAGAAAAATACGAATGGTTGCCAAATGATGGTAGTTTTTCTGATAATACTATCCTAAATCCTGTTTTTACTTTTACTAACAATGCTACTTATACACTTACGGTGCGTGTGGGAGAGGGTTGTGTGGGTACGGCAAGTTTTACGACAAATGTCAATGCTGATGTATATTTGCCTAGTGCATTTTTTCCAGAAAGTACAACAGTTGAAAACCAAACCCTTAAAATATATGGTTTTGGAATTTCAGAATTAGAATTTAAGGTTTATGATAGATTAGGGAAACTTGTTTATCAGACTACAGATATTGCAACAGCGCAAAATATTGGTTGGGACGGAAAGTATAATGGTCAAAACCTGCCAAATGGTGCTTATATTTGGTATCTTTCTGGTAAAAAAGTAAATGGAGACGAGCTGAAAATAAACGGAAAAACCGCAGGAACAGTAATGCTAATGAAGTAAAAAAGTATAAAATTAAAAACCGCCTTAAAATTGCTTTTAAGGCGGTTTTGTGTTTATTTTTTTTGAAAATATATCTCTTTGCAATTTTCCACTAATTTTGCTGATTTTGATATTTCAGTACTATCATAATCAATTGAAAGAGTATCCAATTTTTTCAAAACTTGTGTCACTAATGCCAGAAAGCTATTTTCATTCTTGGATATTTCTACAAGTACATTACAATACTTTTCGGATTTAGTACTTTCAAAGCTTGGGCATTGCATTGTATCATTTTCTAGTCTTAAGTGCTAAGACATAATTATTTACACATTGCAATTTTTGAATTTTATATCATATATTTGTCCATAATCTTGGAAAATTTGTTTTACTGCTTCTCTGAG
>JAYVHJ010000291.1:0-7594 GCA_043771315.1 Raineyaceae bacterium | reverse complement strand
GGCAAAATGCAAGGAGAATACCTAATGGAACGTGTTTTTGATGGTAAAAAGATGCAAGTTTCTATTCCCGAATTTAATTTGATTGTGCCTTATAGATTGAATTAGAAAATTATTTTTATTCTTGGAAAAGTTATATTTTTATTTACGACATATCATAAAGGCGAAAGATGAACATTCTATTCACTCGCCTTTTATTTTTGCGCTTTATTGTGAAGTGATTCTATCAAAAGCACATTATTATGCCTTTGATGAAATAGAAAAATTACGAGAAACACTACAAAATAATCAGCAGAAAATTACTTTTGAAGATTTGGGTGCAGGCGCAAATAATTTTAATAATAATAACAAAAATAAATTCAAAACTACTTCAATTAGTAAAATAGCACATAATTCTGCTAAAAGTCCACGACTAGCACAATTACTTTTTAGGTTAGTAAATTATTTCCAACCAAAAAATTTATTGGATTTAGGTACTTCTTTGGGCATTACAACGGCTTATTTTGCAAAGACAAACCCAAAGACAAAAATTACTACGTTTGAAGGAAGTAAAGAAATTTCTGAAATTGCAAAGCAAAATTTTCAAAAGTTAAATATTAATAATGTTACAATTACTATAGGAAATTTGAATGAAACACTTTCTAATTATTTAAAAAAGCATTTTTCAACAGAAAAATTAGAAAAAAATATAAATAATAATTCTTTAGATTTTGTTTTTTTTGATGCAAATCATCAATATTTGCCTACAATTAGCTATTTTGAAACTTGTTTGCCTTACGTACACGAGAATACAGTTTTTATTTTTGATGATATTTATTGGTCACAGGGAATGGCAAATGCTTGGGAAACTATCAAAAAACACCCAAAAACACAACAAACTATTGATTTATATTGGTTTGGAATAGTTTTTTTTAGAGAAAATCAAGCAAAAGAAGATTTTATTTTGAAAATATGATTTTCTTTTTAACACTAAGAACATTAAGAAATACACTAAGTAGACACTAAGAAATAAAAAATAACAATGAATAAACAAGTAAAAAATAATATTTTAATAATTTCATTTCTTTTATTTTTTGCGGTTTCCTGCAAAGATAGTAATATTATCTACGAGCAAACCAAAGACATAGAAAATGGCAAGTGGAAAGTTGCTGATGTGTATTCTTGCAGTTTTGAAATTAAAGATATAACACAAAGTTATGATATTTCTTACATTATACGCAACTCCTCAAAGTATGCATTTTATAATCTTTATGTAACTTATTATTTGGAAGATGACAAAGGCAAAGTGATTTCTTCATCTTTACAAAATTTGCAACTTTTAGATGCTGGCACAGGTGAGCCTTTTGGTAGTGGTTTGGGTGATTTGTATGAACACGAAATAACAGCACTTGCTAAGTTTAAATTCCCTCAAAAAGGAAATTATAAGTTTAAAGTAAAACAATATATGCGCCAAGACCCTATAAATGAGATATTTACTGTAGGCGCAAGAGTGAAAAAAAGTCTTTAATTGTCCCCATTGTCAGAATCAGGATTTACAAGATGACAAGATAAATACAAAGATAATACAAAGGAAAAGTTGCATTCTGTATTATCCTGAAAATCCTAAAATCTTATAAATCCTGATTAAAAATACGCTACTAAAAATTAAATAAATTAAAATTATGGTTAATGTTTTTTCAAGTGTTATCTTCATTACAATTGCTGTAGTGATAGGTTATGGTACTTTGGAGTGGTTACAAATCCCCAAAGGCACACTCACAGACTGGATTGTGGGTTTGGTGTCGTGTTGGTGGCTTATTGTAGTGGTCGTAATGCCTTGGAATGTGCATTTTTCTGCCAAAGAGGTGCTGGACGAAATTAAGATTTCTCGCCAAAGAAATATGAAAATAGACCCAGAAAATGAAATTTATGCCCAAAAAATAACAAAAAGGTACTTGATTATTGCCGTAAGTTTGCATATTATTTCTGCAGTTGGACTTGCTCTCCTAACATTCTTCAATATTACTGTTATTGGCTATTGGGGTGCAATAGTGGCACTTTTGCTGATGGGTTTGCGCCCTGCAGTACGTTTGCAGGCATACATTGTGAGCCGTTTGTATAGTATCAGAGAAACCACTTTTTATCCCCGTGAAGACACGCAGGAACTTCGTAGTAGGTTTTATGAAATGGAAACTCGTCTAAATTCCTTAGATAACTTGTTGGATATGAACACTCCTAGCTCTTTTATTTCAAAATTGCAAGATAATATTAAGCATCAAGAAAGTATTTTGCAAAAACTGCGTGTCAAAGTGGAAGATAATGACGTAAAAAACAAAGCAGAACACGAAAAAATCAGTCGTAGCATAGAAGAAGGTATTAGTAAACTTTCAGAAGATACCAAATTTTTGGGTCAAGTACGTGATTTGGTGAAGTTTATAAAAACAGCTTAGGAGTTTTGATTTTTGAGTTATAAGTTGTGAGTTAAATACAAAAAGCCTTTTCAATATTGAAAAGGCTTTTTTGTTTAGTTTTTTTATAATTATTTATGATTTATTTACAATTCACAACTCATAACTTACAAAGAAAATGTATAATGCGCTCCTAATTGCACACCAACCAATAAATTTGAACGGCGACCAAAAAGTTCTTTGCTTGTTCCGCCTTTTACGCTACTGATAAGGTCACTACCACGAGCATCAAGAATACCATAACTTGCCCTTACAAGTGTAGAAATGTAGATATTTTTTGCTACCGTGATATCCAAACCAAAACCTCCAGAAAGCTGCAAATCAAAGTTAGAATAGCGTTTTTCTATATCAGTATTATTGTAACTTGATACTACATACTCATTTGCAGCCGTAAAAGTAGTATAAGTATTATTTGTATTGCTAATTGCACCTTGCCCATAAACAGACGAAATAAATGCAGGAGCTTGCCCTTCTGGGATATTATAAGTGCCTGCGGCTGCAGTTACAATTTCTCTTCCTGCAGTCAAGAATGAAAATTGCGGTCCTAACATAAAATTAAAACGAGTTTTCTTTTCCCTATTCCCAATATATCTAAACATCAAAGGAACTTGAATGTAGGTAAGGTCAATTTCACGCTTTCCAGCTATTTGATTAGCTGCATTGATAAGGTCAAAAACTTGTCCTTGTTTTGCCAAAATACCTTCCAGTTGCAATGCAACGCCATTTTTAAAATCCATACCAACCGCAATACCAATGGGTGCAGCTTTTACTGTAAAAGTGCTATTGTAACGTGGGTCGTCTGCGAGTCCTTTGTCCAAAACAAAAGTAGCATTAACGGCTGTAGTTGCGCCTACATGTAGTGTTTGCGCATTTGTGCGTGTGTTTATGCCTAAGCAAAGCATAACGCTAGTGGCAAAACCCACAATGAGTGTAGAGAGTTGATTTGTTTTCATAAAAATAATTTATTTTAGTTACTTTTTTATTAATTTGTTGTATTGTACTGATATTTCATTTGACAAAATTGATGCCAAAAAACCACAAAAACTTTCCAAAAGTTAAAAACTTTTGGAAAGTTGGGTTGAAGTTTTACTCAAATTTAATAATGCCAAAAGAATACTTTTTGCCTCTTTCAGCATAAATAAGCACTTCTTTTTCGTTGATTTGCTTACTGAATTTGGGATAAACTAAGAATTTGTTTTCTTGTTTCCCAAATAATTCCTCTTTTTTCAAGTTGTTGTTGGCATCTATTTTAATCATAAAAAAAGAGGGTTTTCTGTTGCTCATTTCTTTCACGTCTTTGCTATAAATAAAATCTTTATTTTTGATATTGTCATTGTAAAGAAGATACAAATCATTTCCGTTTTTGTAGGCAACATAAGAATGAATATTGGGTGTCATAGAATAAAAACTCTGCATACTTGCTACCGTTTCTTGTTCTTTAGATATTTTCTGCATTTTGTTGCTGATTTTCAAATTTTTATCTAAACCAAGCACCATCATATCCATATCATAATCTGTAGTGATAGTATAAGAACTGCCATTTGCCCCCTGATTTCTTTCAACAAGCGTAAAAGATTGTTCCGCTACCACTTTGATATTTCCATCTTCACTTTCTGTAACAGTTTTAATATCAAACTGATAAATTTCTTTTTTGCGCTTACTTTTCCTAGAAAAAGTAGCCAAAAACTCCGCTGTAAATGGTTTTTGGTCTATGCCTGTGTTGTTCATTTCTTTGTCTAGTGTCATTGTAAAAACACCCTTAGCAACATCTTGCTGTGCAGTTTCTCCATAAAAACCAATAATATTTAGGGCGTTAGTTTTGCTAGAAAACAGGCGCACATCAGTCATATAAGTAGTTGCATTCAAAGAAATAGTTTTTTGTTGTCCGTTGTTTTCTTTGGTATAAACAAACGCCTCAAAGGTATAATTTACTTTACCATTCTTCTTTTCTTTCAGCTTTTCATTGAATTTCTTACCCAAAATACTAACTGTTCCTTCATCTGTAAGGTTAAAATTGCTTGCAATAAAAAGTTTGTCTGTGTAAGGCAAAGTAACTTTTTTGCTCCATTCTTCTTCCATTGTGAAGGCATCAAAGACATTTATAGAGAATTTTTGAGGGTCATTGTCCTTAAAATCATCTTCACCCACCAAACAAACCTTGTTTTCTGTAGGAGATTTAAGCAACCTGAATTTTCCTGCCTCACTTCTGCTGCGCCCACCTATAGTCGTAAGCATACGCAAAGTGCCTTTTGGTGCAAGATTTTCGTCATAACTTTGCAAGAAAATATACTGTAATTCTTCTTTTTTAGCATAAACAGTGTAAAAAACGTGAATTACATTTTTTGACATAAAAGAGAAAGTATAACCAATTTCATCTTTGCCTATCATTGCTTTTACGTCAATTTCTTTGCCCATTTTGAGGTTGTCGTTGAGGGCATAACGCTGAATAAAGAATTTTCTTGACTCCCGCATCATTACAAAATAATTGTTATCAAACTTGCCTAGCAAACTAACAGGATTGAAATTATACTTATCTGACTCATTTTCTGCGCCAAAGGTAACGGTTTGTGCAGATAAATTAAAAGCAAAGAATAGGCAAATCAATGCAATAGAAAGTGTTTTTTTCATTTTTTTGATAGAGATTATTAGTTTTGAAGAAATTATTTAAAAGCCTATTTTTACTGAAAAGAAGTTAGAATAAAGTGCCTCTGATGTGTTTGCTGTATCTGTGAGGGCATAATCTATGCAAAAATTCCCTAGTTTTAGACCAACCCCAAAATTTATCTGAAAAGTATTATAAGTAGTATTATCAAAGTTGCGGAGTTGCTGGATTTCGCCCATTCCTGCACGTAAGAACACTTTTTGTTTAAAATCAGCCTCTACTCCTATCTTTGGGTCAATAGAAATTAGTTTTGATTTGACAAGTACATTTCTACGCCCATCAAAGGTAGAAGCCAGCTCTATTGCACCCAAAAGCCCAAAATTCCCCTGAATAGGAAATCTTTTGGCAACACCCAAATTTAATTTTGGTAACGTAACTTCTACAGAATTTTGTGGAATAGGATTACCTGTTTGGATATAAGTAGCATAAATAGCACTTACATTATGATTCCACGCAGTAAAAGTACCAAAAACATCTTTTGCCATTACACCAAATTGCCAGCCATTTCTCTCATATTTTGCAGATAAATCTAAACCAAATCCCCAAGCATTAGCAAATTCTCCTGCTTGCCTATAAATTATCTTGAAATTTGTCCCCCAACTAAGCCCTTTGATAAGTCCGTGTTTGCGTGCATACGTAAGCAAAAACGCATAATCAGCAGACGAAAAAAAGCGGATATTATTGTAATTTATTGCGCCATTTGCGTTGTAAAGGTATTTGGGGTCGTTTTGGTTGCCTGAAACATCAAACAAAAAACGAGTATCAGGAATATCATCAACACCAAAACGCAAAGCAGAAACAGCAATACTGCTCAAAGAGTCCACTTTTGTAGTAAAACCAAGATAATCATATTGTGCAATTCCTGCAAAATATTCTGCGTGCATTGCACCAAACTGATACTTTTCTTTGATGCTTAGAAGTCCCGCAGGATTCCAAAAGGCAGAAGTAACATCATTTGAGGCAGCAGTTTGTACGCCACCCATAGCCAAAGCACGCCCACCAACGCCAATATTCAAAAATTCGTTGCTGTATTTTGGTGCATTTTGGGCGAGATTTTCAGTAGAAATCAGCAAAAAAACACTAAGAAAAATGTAGCGAAAACAATGTATTTCATTCACAATTCAAAATTTAAAATTCATAATTCAAAAATTATTCACCCACATTTGGGATATTATCTTTAGCAATTTTGGTACTTGCTGCGTTATATTCGTTGATAATTTTGTTAGATTTCTCGTTGTAGAGTTTGATAGCAGCATTAAAACTATCCACATCATACTTATTTATCTCTTTTTTATTAGAAACTTCTAACATAGTTGCGCCTTCTTTTGTAGCAAAATCTCTATAAAAAGTAACCATTTCAATAGCTTTATCTCTATAATTGGCATCTTTGTTGAAATCTGGCATTAGTTTTAGGGTAGTAAGTGCCGTTTCTGCCTCTGTAATGATGTTTTTGCGCTGATTTTCCGTTGCTTTTTTCTCTCCAATAGCTTTCATAAAAATATCATTGTTCTTTTTTGGTTTGAAAATAGCAAGTTCTATCTGACGAGTATAAGTATTTATGCGTCCAATCACGTCAAAAGGGCTATCTTTTTTTTCAGAAGTCATTATTTGCATTTTATTACGCTCTGCAAAACGTATTTGTGCTTTTTTCATATCTTCCATAGCATCATTTATCTTTTTTTCTGCTTTATCTTGTGCCTGATAGTATTTTTGGAGGTTTTCGTAAGAGTCATTTCTTTTTGCAAGAAGAGAATTAGCATCTTTAAAATCTACATTATAAGTGTTACGAGAAAGCATAAAAACATCAACAGTTTCATCTCTAAGGCGTTTATCACCATTAAAGTCGGGCATTTTCTTGACGTTGACAAGTGCTTCATCAATTTGTTTGATAACTTCTGCACGCTTTTTTTCCACCTTACTTGCGTCTTCACTATGTACAGAAAAAGACACGTATTGCATACTTTTCTGAACTATTTTTGCTTGTTGCAAAATGATAAAATTGTTGTATTCTGATGCGTTTTTGAAGTTTTGCGCAAGGATTTCAGTAGAAAATTTTAGAGAAAATAATGTACTAAATACGATATATAGGATAAAATATTTATTTTTCATTTTTGAAAATATTTATTTGAAAATTATTTTATGATACTTTTGAATTAAAAATCAAACTTACAAAATCAGTACCAAAAACACAAAAAAGATTTATATTTGATGTTTTATTTTCTATTTATATTTATTTCTTCTTCTTAAAATACAGTAATTTTGAAATTTTTTCCTAAATCCAAACAAATATACACTTTCCAATAAAAAATATATCAAAAATCTAAAATATTTTTCAAAAAAACGACCAAAAAATCTTGATTTTACTTGTTTTTTGCTTATTTTTTTAGTATATTTACGTAATATTTATAGGTAATTTTTAATAATTTCTTAATAAAATTTAATCAAAAATTATTCTCACCAAAACATTTCAGTATAATCATTTCAAAAT
>JAYVHJ010000290.1:0-4720 GCA_043771315.1 Raineyaceae bacterium | reverse complement strand
GAAAAGTACATGCAAGAAGGCAAACAAGATGTGAGAGTGATGTTTAGCAATGTAAAAAGTGGCGTTCCGTATTCTGTAGATGTTGCTTGGAATAGCTTTACACCTAATTCTAGCAAAAAGTGTAAATTAGACATCAACACGACTATTGCCGCAAAAAACATCAATACAAACCAAACTTTGCGCCTTACGACTACGCTCCGCAACACAACAAATGATGTTCAACCTACTCCTATGGCTATTGTGGGCATACCTGCGGGACTTTCTGCGCAGGCGTGGCAACTGAAAGAATTACAAGAAAAAGGCGTTTTTGATTATTACGAAGTAAGAAAAAATTATGTCGTGTTTTATTACAGAGAAATCCGCCCAAATGAGGTAAAAACGGTTAATCTTGACCTCAAAGCAGATGTTTCTGGGAATTATACTGCTCCTGCAAGCGTGGCATATTTGTATTATGCAAGTGAGTTTAAAGATTGGCAAGCTGGAGAAAAAGTAAGCGTTAAGTAACCCTAAATCCCAAAGGGAATAAAGAAAAAAGCCTTCAATAGTTTTATTGAAGGCTTTTTTGCTAATCCCAAGCAGTCCATCTGACTTGCACAATCTTTGCTGTTTGATTAGCGTGATTGATGTGTACTACAAAAATTTTGTAGTTAGGAAAACTAAGCACATAAGGTTTTAGCCACGCATTTTGTGCTGTTGCACCAAGAGTATCACATCTTTGACAAAAATCCTGTATGGTCATCACGTCATATTGTGCTAGCTGGCTGAGGGGTACAGTTGTGAAAACGCTTTTATCTAATGTTTGTAGTGAAGGGTCTACTGATGAACTTAGTAAACAAGGATACCTATAAACATACAAGTCTTCGTATACCACTCCATTACTAGATGGAGTGGTCAGGAAACGCTGTTTGACATCAAGAATTGCCCCGTCAAAACGAAAGTAAATATTTCCACTAGTATTTTGTTGCGCAGTTACATCTAATCCTAATATTAGGATTAAAAATGAGATTATTTGTATTTTTTTCATACCTTAGTTACATTTAAAATTTGGATTTGCCAAAAGCGGATTTGTATCAATTTTTTCCATTTTACTAGACATATTTTTTTCTCTGCTGTTGGCATATTTTTCCATATAGTTACAACTTGCTTATTTGGATTATTCTTATTCATTCCTACCCAAGCAACATAGCATTGATATTATTAGGCTTTGGAGGCAAGTCTGCAATAGAACATGTAAATTTAGCAATAATAAACCACAGTATACAAAAAAGCCTTCAATAAAACTATTGAAGGCTTTTTTATAAGATAAACTGCACTAAAGATGCCTAAAAGCATATTTTGTTGTTAAATGTTTCCTTCTGACAAAGTAGGAATGATTATTTAGCTGTCCAAACAACTATGTTTGCTGCATTATACAAGTTTAACTTACCATCATTTTCTAAAACCAACTTAACAGCTCCAGAACTCATTGTAGATGATGCCCATTGAGGAGTGCCTGCTCCATCATAAACGACTAAGTTGCCGTCAGTTTGCATAACCAAAGTTGAATTATTAGCATTAGGAAAGCCATATTTGTTACTAGCCCAAGTAAAGCTGCCTTGTACACCATTTTGGCGAGTGTAAATTACCAAATTCCCATCAGTTTGCACAACCAACATAAATGCACCATTAGCAGAAACAAGTGGCTCATCAGTCGTCTTTAAGGACATTCCCGCACTAATTGAGTTTTTACTTTTTGTAGCAGTAATTGTTCCAGCAGGCGTTGATGTAGTAGCACCACCTACAGTATAAGTCTTTGCCACTTTACCATTTATATATAATTCGTAAACAGTACCTTTTGCAGGTGCATCACCCCAACCCTTTTGCGTGTATTCAGTCTTACTTTTACTTAAACTGCCACTACTGCTACCAGACCCTCCATTAGGGGCTTTATATTTAATTTGATACGGCACATTATCACTTGTAGCCTTGTATCTAACAGTAACGTCAGAATTAGCTTCATTTACTGTAAAAGCAGTAATAAAATCTGAAGCATTTGACGAGGAAAAAACAATGGCATCACCTACTTGAATTTCTTTTTGTAATTTAAGTGTTCCATCAGGAGCAGTGTACCATAATTGGATTTTAGAACCTTGCTTTAGTTCTGCTACATATCCGTTAGATGCTGTGTATGTTTTGAAGTCACATTCTGCTTGATTAGGAGAACCTGGGTTCATACCGCCAGATACCCCAAAACCAGCTACTTCTTTTCCAGATTGGTCAATTGCACCTATTTTATATTCTTTGTAACTAGTACAATATATTTGAGAGGCATTGTATGTGAATACTGCCTTTTTAGAATCTTTATTATAAGTAAAATCAATGAATTTGAAGGCATCTTTTCCACCTGCAGGGACAGGTTCAGTAGCTGCATTGACAAGACGAGCTGGATATGCGCCTGCCACAGTATTTACTACTGCCAACTTTTCTCCAAACATAGCTGCTTTTACTGCTTGAATACGCATACCTAATACACTATTATAGTTTTCATCTCCCAATTTGATGGTCTTTTTCTCTGTTTTCCATTTATAATTGTCGTTTGCATCTTGATACCTAAACTCATGCTCAACGCTCCTATTCTCTGCATAATAAGGTACGGAAATACCTCCATTATTGCTAACGGTTCTGTATTTATTCCCCCTATAATCAATAAGATAATTGTTAGGTGAGTTTGTTTTTTCACCTGGATAATGCTCTGCGCCCAAATTATGCCCAAATTCATGAGGGAAGATATAAGAGTCATCAAATACTCCAAAGTAACAAACCATCATATCTCCATTTAAGTTAGCAATCCCTTTCATTTCGCCTGAGAAGATAAGACAAACTATGTCAGCTTGTTTTTCTTTACGAATTTGGTGAACTTGATTATACTTACCATCTACTTTACCTAGTTCACGCAGTTCTGCACGAGCATCTAGCACGTCATTTGACATATCCACCTCTACCAACTGCGGAACAGCTCTTGCAGTGTACCCAATATTGCTATTAGTCAAACACTCATTTAGTGTTTTGATACCATAATCCACTTGTTTTTGAATTTGTGCAGGTCCACCTCCTATTTCTAAGGCAGATTTCTTGGTGTAGGCAAACAAAACTGTTATTTCTTTTGATTGTGCAAATGCACCATTGGCTATGGTTGCCACAAAAGCAATGAGGAAATATATCTTTTTCATAGATAAAAAAATAGTTAACTAAAGCCTACTCTTACGTTTTTCAGCATCCACGTTAGTATTTTTCATAGTAGTACATTATCAAACTAGCATAAAAATGAAAAAATACTACGTAAAAATAGAGAAAAAATTATATAAACCTAAAATTTTCCTATAATCTCTCAAAAAAATTGTAACTTGCAGGCGTTTTCATATAGTATCTTTTTCTATTGAAAAATTCTTTGACATTCTAATAAAAAACTGCTCCAAAACATTTAAAAATGCTAAACCGCCGTATTCTCCGCATTAAAGCAATGCAAACTCTTTATGCCTTTGAGCAATCCAAAAACGCAAATTTCCAAGTTGCGCAAGATTTTATTAGAGATATTTTTGTGCCAGACCTTAATTCTATGCAGGTACAAGACCGTAGCGCAATAGAAATGGACAAAAACACTGCCCTAAGCCTGTTTTTGCATAGTTACCACCACCGTAGCATCTCTGAAAGCTCTCACGCAAGCCCCAAAATCTACCAAACTGTTACGCTTGCTATCAACCAATATCATCAGTCTGTAGAAAAAGATAGGAAATTTCTAGGAAAAGCTATGACTGCAGAAACGGAAACGCTTTTTGATACTTATTTGTCTATTTTATCTTTATTGATAGAACTTTCTGAAAAAGCCGCCATAGAGAAAGATAGGGTACTTTTGAGTAAAGCAGTCAAAATTATGCCTGAATACAAATTAGCTACTAACCAAATCACTAATTTTCTAAGAAATAACCCAGAATTTCAAGATGCTTGTAAACGTGAAGGTATCAGTTGGGAGCTAGAAACTGACTTTTTGAAAGATTTATATACCAATATTCTCAAAAAAGATACTGTTTATCAAGATTACATTAAACTTCCTGATGCTGATTTTGACCAAGATAAAGAGATAATTGACCATATTTTGCGTAATATTATCTTCAAACGCACTCCAGACGCACAAACGGAAGAAGAAGCCAAAAACCCTCCAAAACCTGCTTTTATGCAGCATTATTTTGAGCATAGAGATATTTATTTTGCTGAAAATCATTCTGTACTGAAAAATATGGTCTTACGTACCTTTAAAAGCATTTTGCCACAAGGAAACAACGACTTTAAACTTGTGGATATTTCCCCAGATTGGGAAATTGACAAAGAATTTTTTAGAGATTTGTACTACAAAACTATTAACAATACAGATGAATACGACCAAATTATCTCCCAAAAAGCAGAAAATTGGGACACAGACCGCTTTGCCCTAGTGGATAAAATTTTTATCAGAATGGCAATTACGGAGATGCTTTATTGTGATAGTATTCCTGTTAAGGTTTCTATAAATGAATACGTTGACCTTTGTAAGACGTACAGCACGCCAAAAAGCAAGACTTTCGTCAATGGAATGCTTAATAAAATTGCAGAAGAATTGACAGAAAAAGGAGAAATCAATAAGTCTGCACGTGGTTTGATGGATAATAAATAATTTTTAATTACGAATTAACAATTACGCATTACG
>JAYVHJ010000289.1:0-1892 GCA_043771315.1 Raineyaceae bacterium | reverse complement strand
AGGCGCAAGTACTGTGCCAAAGCGTGCTAAAAAATCCACCATTGAGAATTCGCTGGGTTCTATTGAGAATTCGCAAGGGTATTTTATTATTTATGTTTTCTTTGATGAAAAATAGACAAAAAAAAGCGTTACCAAACTCCAAAGAATTTAGTAACGCTTTTTTATCAAAAATAACCAAAAACTTATTGTTTCCTTGCTCTAAACTTACCCCCAGTAATAGTGGCAGTTACGTTGGTTTGGTTGTTACGCACCACACCAGAATATGTACCTTGTATTTCTGTGGCAGTATTGCTTGTGATAACTGTCGTACCTGAAACTGGAAGATAGTATTTATTTCGTATCATGTATTGAATACTTAACCCTGTAAACGAATCAGAATCCGAGAGAATTGGGCTTCCCCAACTAACTGATGTACCCGTTATTGGAACAATCAGGTTAGCACTATATGTGGAAGAGTCAATACCCATTCTAATATTATAATATTGTTGTCCTTGTAATTCTGATGCATAAGGTAAGCCACTACCATTATAAATGATTGTTTGGTTACTAAATCCATCACCATCAATAATATATTCGTTTTCATTCACCTTATTAGCACAATCAAGCGTAATAGTTCCCAAATTATTGGAAGTAATATTAGTGATGGTTTTCTTTTCACCAAATACGTGACGTATTTCTACACTTGAAGGCTGACTACATAAAATAGCAGAAAATGCCCCAGTATTATCCGTAGGAGCATAACCTATCCAATAATTATTAGCATCATAAAAGTAAATATAAGCTAAATCTTGTGCTGATGTACCATTACAAAGATTTATATTGCCAGTAATAGTAAATGTTAGTGAAGAGAAAAGAGAAGAAACATCAATATCTCCCATATCATACAACTGTCCCACAGATAAAGCTGGAACATTAACACTAATCCAAGTATTTTGGCAAATTTGATTATTATAATGATAAAAACTAATAGTAAGTGGCGTTCCTGACGTAACTGGTGCAGGAGAAACAACACCAAATGTACCATCATTTTCATTCTGACCACCACCGCCTAGCGTACTCCAAATACTTATCCCACTAATGGGTACAGTTAACCCATTTTTTATTCTTACCACTCTACCTTTTATGGCTGCTCTGTCTGCTACTGGTTGTGCAATATCACAATTCCACCAAGTAAAATGGCTTACAGTACCTATATAAGCATTTCCTTGTTTTGTAGCTGTGCCTTCTTGTTTCCAAATAGCCGTAGTTTCGTCTAAACTCCAAAGTGGCATACTGCTTGGTGCAGTGCTTGCTTGTGAGGTTGCGACAGGCATAGAAATTGTTGCAGTGCTGTTGCTAAGTTGCAAAGCATTTCCAGAAGCATCTGTCATCAAAACTTCCATCATACCAAAAGTTCTTAAACGACTATCTACACCATTTGCATCTGTTGCAGTCATTGTGCCTGGCACAGTTTGGATAAATTTGTCACTATCAATGTTAGCAAAACGGGCATAAACAAGCACATTGCCTGTATAAGGTTGGTTTGTGCTTACTGTTTTGTAGCCACCAACAGGAAAAACCACAGATGCACCAGTATTTCCAATAGTGGCTGTTCCACCTGTAGAAGAGCTAAAAGAAGTCGTTTGTACTTTTCTTTGCAACTTGATTTGCAGGCTTGTACTTTTTTTGTTTGCTAAATCTAGCAAGTGCAGGCTTTGAAAATAACCGTTGTAGTTAGCTTTCAAAACTGTTTTTTTGGTAACAGTAACTCCTTGACTACTAAAAATCCCTTGTGCATCAGTTGTGACTGTTTGCGCATTGATATTTACGACAACGCCAGCCAAAGGGCGGTTTGTTTCATCTGTAACCGTTCCAAAGATAGCCGTTGTAACGGTTTCATTTGTTGGATTTAC
>JAYVHJ010000288.1:0-4793 GCA_043771315.1 Raineyaceae bacterium | reverse complement strand
AAAAATTATCAGAAGAGAATAAAACCAAAATCACAGAAAAATTAAGCAAATTTTTGTTTGAGAACGCTTGGCAGTTCTTCTCAAAAATGCCTTTGCAAACGTTTCTAAATGGGATTTCTAACACAGAAATCAATGATTTGGCAGTAGGAATTGTTGTACCATTGCTTAATTCTCGTGCTTTTCAGGAGCAAAAAACGGCACTTGTTGAGGCATTTTTTGTGAGAGTGAAAAACAAACCTCTTTCTGAAAATATGGACATTGTAACACTCAAACACAACATTTTGGAAACTTTCCAAAACCTAGTACGAGAAACAGAGGTGAAAGATTTTTTGATGGAACAAGTAAGACAAACTGCTCATAATACACTTGATTTGTTGAATAGCAATTTGGATAATGAAACCAAAGATTTTGCACTTAAACTCACTGCAGAGGCTGCTTTTCAGTCGTTGGCAGATAATATTGGTGCTATTTTAGCAACTATTGATTTGCAAAAAATTGTAGTTGATGAAATTAACGCAATGCACCCAAAGGAAGTAGAAAAGTTGTTTGAGAGTTTTGCAGGCAAATATTTTAGTCAGCTTATCAATTATGGTTTTGGTTTCGGTGTACTTTTCGGACTAGCTATTGACCTAATTTTGGGCGAAATTGGAAAGAGAATTTAAACAAAAAAGCCTTTCCAAAGTTTGAAAAGGCTTTTTTGTAACTGTTTAGGTTTGTAGATACGCACCGCAGTGCGTATCCACGTAGAACAACACGAAAGTAAACAAAAGCAATAATGACTAGTTTGGCGTAAATACATTGCTCTACGTGGATACTCACTGCGGTGGCGTATCTACAAATACGTTATTTACAACCTAAACAGTTGCGTTTTTTTATAATATTTCGTTGTTAAATTTTATTTATCAAATCTACAACTTCTTGTAGATTTTCTTGTGTTATTTGCGTTCCACAGGGCAAACTAAGCGTTTTTTGATAAATTTCATTAGAAAAATCTCTTTCAACTTCTTGATTATCAATAGTTTTTAGATAAATATTATTTCTAAACATTGGTTGCTGATTCATTGGTTGCCAAAATGGGCGTACTTGTATTTTTTTGTCTGTCAAAATTTTTATAATATCTTCTTTTTCTTCAAATACAGCTGTAAAAAGCCAATTATTAGCTTTTGTATTCTCTCTAACTACTTGAAAATCAATATTTTTATTATTTTTAAATTTTTCTCTGTAAAAAGTATCAATTTCCTTTTTCCTTGCTAAAAAAGTGTCTAATTGCTCCATTTGTGCAAGTCCAACAGCTGCCAAAATATTCAAAAGTGGATAATTATAACCTATTTCGTCGTGAGAATACTCAAAATTATCTGTTTTTGCTTGTCTGGAAAGATGTCTTGCTTTTTGTGCAAATACTTCATTATCAGTAAGTAACATTCCGCCACCACCAGTCGTAACCATTTTATTTCCATTAAAACTAAGCACGCCAATATGTGAGATAGTACCTGCGTGGCGTATTTTTTCAGTAATCTTTTGTGTTGCACCCAATGCTTCTGCGGCATCTTCCACCACCATAAGATTATATTTTTTGGAAATAGCCATTATTGAATCCATTTGGCACATATTTCCAAGCGTATGCACAGGCATAATTGCACTTACACGTCTTCCCGTAGGTGTATGTATGCAAATGCCCTCTTTTATAATACAATATTTTTCTAAAAAATTGAGGATAATTTGCTCATTCATTTGCCAAGTTTCTGGGCAAATATCCACTAAAATAGGCTCTGCACCCAAATAAGTAACTGCATTGCAAGAGGCAACAAAAGTAATATTAGGCACAAAAACATAATCTCCTGCCTGTACGCCCACTATTTGGAGTGCAAGATGCAAAGCAGCCGTTCCGCTTGCCACAGAAACAGCATATTTTGCGCCTGTGACATCTTTTACACTGTCTTCAAAACGCTCAATATAACTTCCAACAGAAGTTATCCAATTGCTTCTGATACAATCTACAACATATTTTTCTTCATTTCCTTGCAAATTGGGTGTACAAAGCGGTACACGAAATTGATGATATTTTTGATTTGACACTTTTTATTCAAAATTTTGATTGTTTTAACAAATTTAAGACTTTTTTGAATAGATTTTTTTTTTACGAGAAAATCCTTTATTTTTGAGTGAATTATTACAACTAAAAATCTTTCTTCAACTTCTCAAACTTGCCCTTATGCAATATGATGTAACTGTTATTGGTTCTGGTCCTGGTGGCTATGTAGCCGCTATTAGATGCGCCCAACTTGGTATGAAAACTGCTATTATAGAAAAATACAACTCTATGGGTGGCACTTGCCTAAATGTTGGTTGTATTCCTTCAAAAGCACTTTTGGACTCGTCAGAGCATTTTTATAATGCTGCACACACTTTCCAAGCGCACGGAATTAGCCTAAAAGACCTCAATGTGGATATGCCACAAATGAAAAAACGCAAAGATGAAGTAGTAAAACAAACTGCTGATGGCGTTCTTTTTTTGATGAATAAAAATAAAATCACTACTTACACAGGCGTAGGTGCATTTGCAGACAAAAATACTATCAATATCACTTCAGCAGATGGAAAAGTAGAACAAATCACTACCAAAAACACTATCATTGCGACAGGCTCAAAACCTACCAGTTTTCCTTCAATGCAAATAGACAAAAAACGTATTGTAAGTTCTACAGAGGTACTTAATTTTGAAAGTGTACCAAAATCTTTGATTGTGATTGGTGCAGGCGTGATTGGCGCAGAACTTGGGTCTGTTCACGCAAGACTTGGCGCAAAAGTTACAATGATAGAGTATGCTGATTCTATGATTGCAAGTATGGATAAAACACTTGGAAAAGAACTTTTTAGGTCTTTAAAGAAGATTGGTATTGATTTTCATTTTAGCCACAAAGTAATAAGTGTAGAAAATTTGGGTGAGGAAGTGCTTGTAAAAGCGGAAAACCCAAAAGGTGAAATAGTAGAATTTAGAGCAGAATATTGTTTGGTTTCTGTGGGGCGTTCTGCCTATACGCAAGGTCTAGGACTAGAAAACATTGGCTTAAAACCTGATAATAGAGGTAGAGTTGAAGTTGATAATCATCTTGAAACGTCTGTAAAGGGTATTTATGCTATTGGAGATGTTGTGAAAGGCGCAATGCTTGCACACAAAGCAGAAGAAGAAGGTACGTTTGTTGCTGAAATAATTGCAGGACAAAAACCACATATCAATTATTTGCTTATTCCAAATGTGGTTTATACGTGGCCAGAAGTAGCAGCAGTTGGTTATACAGAAGAAGAACTAAAAGCAAAAGGAACAGTTTATAAAGTAGGACAATTTCCCTTCCGTGCTTTGGGACGTGCTAGAGCAAGTATGGACATTGACGGACTTGTAAAAGTGCTTGCAGACAAAGTTACAGACGAAATTTTAGGCGTGCATATCATTGGCGCACGTGCCGCAGATATGATTGCCGCAGCAGTCGTAGCTATGGAATATAGGGCATCAGCAGAAGATGTTTCTCGTATGTCGCACGCTCACCCAACGTATATGGAAGCCGTAAAAGAAGCTTGTCTTGCTGCAACAGAAAACAGACCAATACATATCTAACTAAGATTTTTAGGATTTAAAGATTTTAGGATAATACCACAAAAAGCCTTCCCAAATGTTTGGAAAGGCTTTTTTATTTGAATGCTATTCAAGTGTGAAAACAACATCTTTTTTTATCATTTTCGTTACGTTGAGAGTGGATAATACAAATCCGTTGAGGGCTGTATCTTCCGTTTTTACATACAAAATGCCTCTAATTGTCCCTATAGCAAGCACAACAAGGTGTGTTGCAAAATGCTTAGGAAGCACTATTACGTTGTCGTCAGGTTGCGAGAATTTATCCCAAGCATCTTGTTCAATTGAAAAATAACAAGCTATTTGGCAAATCATAAAAACACCTTTTCTTTGTTTAAGGCTAATTTCCAAAAACACTTCTACTATTTTTTTCTCCTCATCAAGCCTCAAATCAGTTGTTGCACTATAAGTAATCTTGTTACCTGCCTTATAATTTTCAGCAATAATAGCAAATTGTTTGGTGGCAATATCTACAAAAGAAAAGCCCACTCCTTTACTTTGCGGATTAGCATTTTTGGTCTGTTTTTTTTCCATTATGCAGCTAGACTTAGTCCATAATCTTCATTTTCGTTGTATTTTGTTCTTTGTGTTACTTTTACTCTCTTATTAAATGATTTGTCTTCACTTATAATTGGTTTCTTTATTTGTTTTACTTCTGATACTGCTTCAGAACTACCAATTGAGGGTTTCACTACATCAATTATTTTTATTTGTAGTGCTTTTTCAAGCTTGACAATGGTTTCTATTGTGAGGTTTTCATCACCTCGCAAAATAGTATGTACTCTTTGTGGCACAACTTGCATCAGTTCTGCTAAGTCCTTTTGTGTTATTTTCTTTTCTCTCATTATTGCTAAGACTTGTACCACTATTTCAAGAGATTTTTTGATTGTATCTTGATTTTCTTGTCTCCATTTCATTTTTTTGTGGATAGGAGTTGTTTCCTCTGAAACTGATTTGAGGAAGTTTTTTAGATTTTCATTTTTCATTTCTATTAAAATTTAAGTTCTAAGAAAGTTTCAACATCTGTAACGCCTAGTGTTTTTAAAAAATTTTTACATTTTTCTAATTTTCTTAATTCTTCTTTTGTGAGAGGATTTTTATCCATTTCTTGAGATTGTTTGATAGCACCGCCAGTTATGACGTAGTAACCAGATTCAAGCATAAT
>JAYVHJ010000287.1:0-3726 GCA_043771315.1 Raineyaceae bacterium | reverse complement strand
CTGAATAGTTACACAAGAGCAGACGTTTATGCTGTCTATGTTTGGAAAAACAGAGATATAAGAGGGCTTGGTTACGGTACAAAAGGGAAGAATTGTGGTATTATCTTTGTATATACTACTGCCTATGCAAGTACAAGACCTCTACAAGCCAATCAAACAGTTCCTTTTTTACAAGGGAATAATAATGTTAATAAAATTGTGGTTTTCCAAGCTCCCTAGTTTTTGCATCTAAGAAAAGCCCTAAATATTGTTATTTTGGGCTTTTCTTATTTTTTTCACCTCAAAATAACTATGAAAAAATAATATTTCTGTGTTATCATGTTTTCCCACCTAACAACAAAATGTACGTTTGGATACTTGTAATATAGTTTTATCAGTGTAACTTTCCGAAAATTGAAAACTTTTGGAAAGTTTTTTTATTTCTGATATATTATTGATAACCTACTAAAAGGTCATCAAGTAGTTATAATTAAATATTAATTCGTATCTTATCCTAAAACTTTAGTTATTTTTTTGATTTTTTAATAAAAAAACGTATTTTTGAAAATATTTCTAAGAAAATCTCCCTAAAAAATAACTTTCAATAGCAAAAATGATAAATCAGTCTGACCTTCTTTTTTTCCAAGAAAAAATTACGCAAGTGCGTTACGAACTTGCTTCTTATCTAGATGAACGCAAGATAATGCTTACATCAGAACAACTTTTTGAGATGATGACTGCTGCACCTGTCGCAATGTCTATTGCCCTTGATGGTAAGGTAGATACATTGGAGCAAAGTGTGTTAGAACATACTGCTAACTTTGCGCACCGCTATGTAGATGAGCAAACCAGCACAGAAACACAAGACATTATAGCTGCACTTACTAGCCCTGATGATGCTGTTAGTTACCGTGATTTTCCAAAAGTATTGGAAGGTGAACTAAAATTTATTGCAGAAAATTTTGCTAATTGGAAAGCTCCTTTGCTTGCTGGTTTGAAGATTTTTTTGGAACTTGATGAAGTTGTAAAAAAATACAATCCTTTCCTAAAAAGTCTCAAAGCCGCTCTTATTGAGAATATGTACACTGTAATGCTCAAAAATTTTGGTGATGACGAAGTAGAAAAAGTACATTTGAAAGAAATTTTAGACAAACTTGGCATCAATTTGGAGCAAGAAAAAATAGACAAAATCATTTCTTCTCTTTCATAGAATAGAAATTTTTAAACAATAAAAAAGCCTTTCAAATTACTTGAAAGGCTTTTTTTTATTGGATTTTAATCCTTATTTTTTATTTGTTGCTTCTTTCATACCTTGTTCTATCATTCCATAAAACTGGTCAATTTTTGGCATAATAATAATACGAGTTCTGCGGTTTTTAGCACGGTTTTCTGGCGTGTCGTTGCCAACAAGTGGCACATAATGCGCACGTCCTGCAGGTATTAGGCGTTCTGGGGCAATATTGAATTTTGTGTGCAAAACTCTCACAAGTGCCGTAGAGCGTTTTACACTCAAATCCCAGTTATCTAGCAAATCTCCTTTTCTATATGGAACATTGTCTGTATGTCCTTCTACAAGTACCTCAAAATCAGGTCTATCTTGCAAAATAAGAGCTACTTTTCTCAAAACTTCTGTTGCATTTGGGCTAATATCATAGCTTCCAGTCGTGAACAAAAATTTATCAGAAATAGAAACCATTACCACACCTTTCTCTACATTTATCTCAATATCTTTGTCATCTCTTCCTACGGCACGTTTTAGGGTCGTAACAAGGGCAATAGTCATAGAGTCTTTTCTGTTGATGGCTTGGTTAAGCGTTTTGATGTGCATATCTTTTTCTTTGAGTTTTTCCAAAGAAGTAGTCAAATTTTCCGCTTCTTTGCGTGTAAGCATTGCCATCTCGCCCATACTTGAAAGAAGTTGAGAATTTGTTTTGCGGGCTTCTTCTAGGTCTGTGGTAAGCCTAGCTTTTTGCGTGTTGCAGTCGCTCAAATCACCTTGTAACCTACCTAAGGCATCAGTACTGGCTTTTTTTGCCATTTCACAAGAGTTGTACTTTTCGTTGAGAGTCTTGTATTTCTTAGCAGATACACAAGAGCTTAGTATTCCTACTGATAGGAATAAGATTAAATAATGTTTCATTTTTTGTTTTTTTAAGTGAAATTATCCACAAAGATAAGATTTTTTTGTAAAATTTCATTAAAAATATTGTATTTTAATACTCGTTAAATCTGGGTCTTTTTCACTCAATCTTTTATTCTTAATTAAATGATCAAATCATTCCACTAAATGATCAAATCATTCCACGTGATTTTAGCTCCAAATACTTGTTTATGCTGTCAATAGTGAGATTTTTTGGTGGAGTAAGAACAGACTGAATGCCAAATTTTAGGAGTTCTTTGGCTATCATTTGTTTTTCGTGAGCAATTTTCTCTGCAATGGTTTGTATGTATATTTCTTCTAATGTTTCTGATTCTTTCTCCAAAAGTGCCTTTAATTCTGTATTTTCAAAGAAAATCACGACTAAAAGATGGTTTCTAGCTATCTTCCTCAAATAGGGGAGTTGGCGTTGCATAGAAGAAAAAGATTCAAAATTAGTGTATAAAAGCACCAAACTGCGCTGATTTAGGCGTTTTTTGATATTGATATAAAGTTTTTCAAAACTTGCATCTTTGTAAGCAGTTTTCTGTTTGTAAAGCGTTTCTAAAATGGTACTCATTTGAGAATTATTTTTGCTTGCGGGCAAAATAGTATCCATTTTGCTCCCAAACGTAATAAGTCCTGCTTTGTCGTCTTTCATCAGGGCAATTTTGGAGATAACAAGGCTGGCATTGATAGCATAATCCAAAAGTGTCATTTTTTCAAAAGGCATTTTCATCAAACGCCCTTTATCTATCACAGAATACACTTGTTGCGACTTTTCATCTTGATAATGATTGACCATAAGGCTTTGTTTTCGTGCTGTAGCTTTCCAGTTGATAGTGCGCAAGTCGTTGCCTTGTACGTATTCTTTTATCTGTTCAAACTCTCTATTATGCCCTATTTTGCGTATTTTTTTGATACCAAACTCCGTCAAGCGGTTGGAAATAGCCATTAATTCATATTTTCTTAGTTGCAAAAATCCTGGATAAACGGGAACACTTTTATTTTGGTCAAAAACGTAGCGTTTACTTGCAAGTCCTAAGATACTTTCTGCAAACAAATTTAGCGCACCAAAAGTATATTCACCACGTTTTACGGGTTTTAAATGATATTTTAGTTGTTGTGAAGTTTTTGGTGGGATTTTTATTTCTATTAAAAAATCTCTCATTTGAAATTGCGCAGGAACTTCATCAATAATGCTCAAATGCACATTATATCCATAATTATTTTCTATTTCTATTGAAATATCATTGGTATCTCCATTAGAAAGTTTGTCAGGTACAATGCGCTTACCTGTTATTCCGTTTTGGCGTGAGAAAAGCAATAAAATATCAATAAGAGTAAGCAAAACAAGCACCAAAAGCACTATTTTTGACAACAAAAAAAGTGCTTCAAATGGAAATGATGCTATAAAAAGTCCTATACAACCGCCCATTAGCCAAAAAAAGCGAGGTTTTAGGTAAAGAGATTTGATGAATTTGAGTAGCAAAATAATTTTTTAGTTGTGAATTAATACAAAGTATTGATAATCAGTAATATGGGAATTTATGTATTACAGATAGAAACTGCTTTTGCTTAACTATCTAGAAATAGCCTATGTGTTAAGA
>JAYVHJ010000286.1:0-2777 GCA_043771315.1 Raineyaceae bacterium | reverse complement strand
TGAAAAAGCCATTTTTTTGTGGCTCTTCTTCACGTGCTTTGTCTTGCAGGTATTCTAATTGATATATTTTTTGTAAAGTTAGCCCAAAATGTTCCCAAGAAATGGGGATTATTTGGTGTTTTTCTTTATTCTTTTTTAGGCTTGCAATGACTTTTCTTTCCACAAAAGAAGGTTCTAAAACCATCGTAATACCATTTTTAGTTACACTTTTATCAGTGTTTTTGTCTGTTTCCACGCTACGCAAACGTATAAGAAGTGGCAAACTAAGTTCTGTTTTCTCGTAGATAGCTTGCAGGAGTTCTTGTACAAAATATTGCCATTCTTCTAAATTTTCTGGTGTTTTTTTGTCATCATTGATTTTCAGGTACAAATCATTGAGAACTTCGTGCTGATAAGATGTTTTTGCTAAAAAATCTTCTATTTCAGTAAGCCAAACGGCAGGCAAAACGCCTTCCCAATGGTAGTCGTCATTTTCACTAAAACCTTCTGCCAAAATCTCTTCGTTGCTAAGCCCCTCTCTAAAAATATACTCAATTTCAAAGTTTACTTTGAGTTCAGTTATGTTTTTATTTTCTTTTGAATTACTTTTTGAAAGAGAGATTTTGTAGGCGTGTGCATACGGAGGAGGCACTTCTGGCGGTGTTTGAGAAAATATTTCTAAAAACATAATGAGGTGTGATATATGAAGTTTTTAATACTCTGCAAAAGTACAAAAAAATATGGTATATTTATATGTTTTCCAGCAAAACATTATCTTTGAAAATTCATACTTTACGCTCTCTACTTCACTATTTATTTTTCCTAAAAATCTTGTCTTTTGCTATTCTTCTTCCTACAAAAAAGCCTACAGTTTCATAATAGGCAAGTCCTTTTGTATTTCCCATTCTAAATTGGTTGCTTTCTAGTTGTGCATTGATGCCTGCAAACCAGTTTTTATGATTATAGCCCAAAACTGCTCTCAAATCAACAACAAATGTAACAAAATCCTCTGATATTCTTCCGTTGGTCATATCATAATTACCTCGTTTTAGTTCCAAACCAGTGCCACCAAAAGCCGTAAAAAAGAAATCTTTATACACAAAAGTATGTGCGTAACCACCCAAAATGCCCAATCCAAAGACCGACATATTTTTTATGTTTCCATAATCTTCAAAAGCACGACGCAAATTTGGCTCTAAAAAAGGTTGCGGTGAATTTATGCTTAAATAAGTAGCATTCCCACCCAATAACCAAGAGCCTGCACTACGCTTTTGGCGTTCCATTAGGCGGTAAGCAGCACGTAAAGAGAATTTATCAGGAGAAAACAAATGATAATAATTGAGTTTTATGTACCTTGTGCGCAAATCTTTATTAGCAAAAACTTCTGGTGCAGTTGGGTTTGGTTTTTGGTAATCTTTGTCTATAAAACCTGTTATTCCTTTGTAAGATAATTCTAATATAAAAGTTCTTTTGAACATTTGCAAATTAAGGTCTGTATAGCGACTTTTGACTTTGTCTTCAATACTTTTTTGGGTATCAGGGAATTTGGTAGCTAACTGAATACGAAAGTTGCTATAAGCCAAGTTTAAACCAAAAGCATCAGCCATATTAGGAACAAAGGTGACATTTCTACCAGTATTAGGGCTTAATTTGATAGAAAATCCTCTTTGCGCATAAAAGGCACTTATCAAAAAACTTTTTGGATAAGTATAAACGTAATTTGTATCAGAAAGAATATTAAAATCAATTACAAGATTAGTAGCATTTGATTTGTAATTGCTTTGAAAGGCAATAAAAAGCAAGAAAATGAATAGTTTTTTTTTCATTAAATAAAATTAAATAAAATTAAATAAAACAACTAGTTTATAATGTGGTTTTAGCTTAGATAGAATTAATACGCAAAAGTTTAATAAAAGGTGCTAAAACTGTATAATTTTTATCAGATAAGAAATAGGTTTCTGTAATTAGTTTATTTTTGATTTAATCAAAAATCTACATAATTATTTGGTTATTAAAAATTTGTAATAATTATTTTCTATATAAAACGAACTCCAAACCATATTTGTGGCAAAGAAAAATTTTATTATTGGTATTTTTGAGATATTGATAAAAGGTACGAGGAACATCATTGCCTGCAATTATCTGGAACGCAAGTTCTACATTTGCGTTTTCATCACTTTGCAAGAGTGTTTTAAGATTTTCTAGCATTTGATGCGTTTCTGGCGTATTTTCTAAAAGATAGCTTTTCATTTTGAAAGTTGAGAGGTGAAGAGTGATGCATTATTTTAACATTTTTTTTGAAAAAAAGTTAAAAAAGATTTGGAAGTTCAAAATAAAGTAGTACCTTTGCATCATCAATAAACGTAAAAGCTATAGAGAAATGGCAGAGCGGTTTAATGCGGCAGTCTTGAAAACTGTTGACTGTCACAGGTCCGGGGGTTCAAATCCCTCTTTCTCTACAAAAAACAACTTTCCTAAGTTGTTTTTTTTGCTTTTAAGCTATCAATGGCAATTTTTAGTAGTTGTAATGTCCGAAATCCAATAAAAAACGGTTGCTTTTTCGGACACCTAAGAACGTAAAAAGGTTGCCAAGTGTTACGGAGTGATGAAAATAAACTAAAAATTCGTTTCTGGCTTAATAAGTCAAAAACGAACGCCGCAGGCTTAACGCCTATCTACGTAAGGCTCACCGTAAACAAGGTTAGAGCAGGAAACGGATTTTGCACGCAACAATATTGCAAGTCCACAGAGTGGAACGCCAAACTCCAAAAAGTTACTGGTAGCACTTCCAATGCAAG
>JAYVHJ010000285.1:0-12558 GCA_043771315.1 Raineyaceae bacterium | reverse complement strand
TCAAAACAAGCTACTTCTCGTGGCAAACTTTTAGAAAAACTTACTTTGGAGGATATTAAGCCATCTTCTCGTAAATATCCTTATGTGAACTTCAAGCCTGAACGTGAGGCTGGTGACCAAATGCTTACCGTAAAAGGACTTACACAAAAGGGGCAAGATGGTACTATTTTCTTTGAAAATATGGATTTTACCATCAATAAAAATGATAAAGTTGCTTTGCTTTCTCGTGAGCCTCGTGCCATTGCATCATTTTTAGATATTTTAGCGGGCATCAAAAAACCGCTTGCAGGAGAGTTCAAATGGGGTGTAACAACTACACAAGCCTATTTTCCTATTGATAATGAAAGTTTTTTCCAAGATGAAAGCCTTAATTTGGTAGATTGGTTGCGCCAATTCTCAAAAGATAAAGACGAAAGTTTTATACGTGGCTTTTTGGGACGTATGTTGTTTTCTGGTGAGGAAGCACTCAAAAAATCTACTGTTCTCTCTGGTGGTGAGAAGGTGCGTTGTATGCTTTCACGTATGATGTTATCAGGTGGAAATGTCTTGATGCTTGATGAGCCAACCAATCACCTAGATTTGGAGTCAATAACGGCACTTAATAATGGTCTTACAGACTTTGCAGGCACTATTTTGTTTGCTTCACATGATCACCAGTTTATGCAAACCGTTGCCAACCGTATCATTGAAATCACGCCAAAAGGCATTATTGATAAAATGATGACTTATGACGAATACATACTAGACGAGAACGTAAAAGAAAGACGAGCAATTTTGTATAAATAAAAATAGCCACTAAATCCTCAAAAAGGACTTTAATACAAATAGCAAGAGAAAAACAAAAAGTTTTAAACATTTTGTTGATTTTTTTGTTTATGTTTATGAAGAAATAACTTTTAAACTATTAAAATCCTAAAATTATGGCGGAAATGCTTTATGAAGATGAGTTTATCAAATTGTCGTTTGATGAAGAACTTAATTGCATTGTAAAAGATTGGCAAAAAGAGGTTTCTGCTGACAAATTTCGTGAGATTATCATTGTGCTTTTGATGAAAATCATTCAAGTGCGTATGCAACACAAAAACAAAGCAATCAATATCTTTGTTGATGCCCGCAAAATTGGAAAACTAGCTTTTTCAGAGGAAAATATGGCGTGGCTAGACAAAGACATTCATTCTGTATATGGAATGAACAAAATTGCTAAAAAAGCATTTTTTATGTCTACGGATATGGCAAGCAACCTTCCAGTAATGAAGTACATCACAAGCAATAACAACAGTACAAGTGGTGTTGCTATGAACCTTTTTACTGATGAAGCAGAAGCAAAAACTTGGTTAATGAGCTAAAAAGAAGTACGAATTAAGAGCTACGAAGTACAAATGTTATTTTTTTAAATCAAGTTTTTATAGACAATAAAGCCTTTCCAAAGTTTGGAAAGGCTTTATGTTTTATTCAACTACGTATTTTTCCCATTTGTCTAAGACTGCCGCAAAATCCGCAGGCAAATCAGCCTCAAAAAAGATGTTTTTATCTGTATCAGGGTGAATAAAACCCAAACTTTTAGCGTGAAGAGCTTGACGTGGCATCATTTTAAAGCAGTTTTCTACAAATTGCTTATACTTGGTAAAGTTTGTACCTTTCAAAACCTTATCTCCACCATACATAGCATCATTAAACAATGGGTGTCCCAAATGTTTCATATGCGCTCTGATTTGATGTGTTCTTCCAGTTTCCAAATTACACTTTATAAGCGTTACGTAACGCATACGTTTCAAAACTTCGTAATGTGTGATAGCTTTTTTGCCCTGCGTTTCATCTTCATAAACCTCCACAATACGTCTATCTTTCATACTGCGCCCCAAATAGTTTTCTATACGCCCTACATCTTCTTTCACTTCTCCCCAAACAAGCGCATAATACGTTCTTTCTATGCTGTGGTCATAAAATTGTTTAGCTAAGTGCGACATTACAGTTTCTGTTTTGGCTATTACAAGCAGCCCAGATGTATCTTTATCAATTCTATGTACAAGACCAGGACGACCTGTACCATTTTGAGAAGTGGGAAGATTTTGCAAATGATATGCTAAAGCATTTACAAGTGTTCCACTCCAATTACTATGCGCTGGATGCACAACCATACCTGCTTCTTTATTAACAATTAGCAAGCTGTTATCTTCATATACAATGTTTAAAGGAATATTTTCAGGTAAAACTAAGTCTTCACGAGGTGGCTCTGGCATTAAGATAGTAATTACATCAGCAGGACGCACCTTATAATTAGCTTTGACAGGCTTATCATTGACACGTATAAATTCACTATCTATGGCGTTTTGCAAACGGTTTCTTGTAACATTCGCAATTCTATCCATCAAAAACTTATCTATCCTAAGTGCTTCTTGTCCGTTGTCTATGATTATTCTATGATGCTCAAAAAGAGAAATTTCTTCATCTTCTTCATCTTGTTGGTTGATTTGATTATTCATTTGATTATCACTTGGATTTATTTTTATAAATTAAAGTGCAAATTTAGTCAATTATTAGCCAAAAACTACATAAACATTTTAAAAACATCTCAAAACCTAATCCA
The DNA here is from genome assembly GCA_043771315.1 of Raineyaceae bacterium. Lineage (GTDB taxonomy): Bacteria > Bacteroidota > Bacteroidia > Cytophagales > Thermonemataceae > JANYGM01. The sequence continues at coordinate 9,971 of JAYVHJ010000285.1, read as the reverse complement.
AGTGCAGATATTTTTCATAAAAATCATTTAATAAATAGAGTTCTTGCACGCATTTATCAGTCATAAAAGCAGGTTTTTGATTGTTTTGGACAAGTTGTAGCGTTTGTTTTAGGTCAAGAAAACGCATCTCTCTTGCTGCTACATTTGTATCTTTCTTTACATTTTTTGTTCCCCAATTATAAATGGGTTTTAGAAGTACATTGGTGAGTTGCGTGTGCATAATTGTTTGAGAAATGCCTTCTTTTGTTGTGGTGATTATTCCTTTTTGGACTGTAAGTTTTAGAAGAGGTATCAATCTATCTAAAACAAATATGTCATAAGCCACAAAATCAGCCAAAGAATAGATACAAAAGCCTTTTTTATTGATTTTTTTGATAGGACAAAAGAAATTATATTGTTCCATTGGTTGCGGATTGTGTGGGTGGCTACCCAAAATAATATCCACGCCCGTTTTCTCAAAGATTTTATGATAAATATTGATTGTATGTGCAGAAGGCAGGGCTTGATAGGCGTTTCCTGTGTGTAGAGAGAGTATAACCAAATCTGCACCACGACTATAGGCAAGCGCAACATCTTCAATAATGGGTAAAATATCTGTTTCAGTGCATTGAGCGTGGTTTACTCTGATATGATTAACGAGATATTCTTTATCTTTGATGTTCTGAAACTTATTCATTGAGTAAGTGTAGGCAATAAAAGCTATTTTAATGCCTTTGCGTTCTAGTATAGGGAAGTTTTGTTTGTTTTCTTTGTCTTTTGATGTTCCTGTATGCTTTATTTGCTTATTTTCTAAAAAATCAATAGTGGAAAGCACACCACTTTCTCCCATATCCAAACTATGATTATTGGCAGTAGAAAGCACATCAAAACCTTTGAAAGGCGTTTTATTTGTTGTGGTATTCCCATTAAAAATATCAAACATCTCTTCATTAGCATTAAACAACATATCATTAAGCATCACCTCTGGCACATACGAGGGCGCACAAGCAAGGTTTATGGGTGTTTCCAAATTGGCAAAAACAATATCATTATCAAAGAAAAATGTGCCTATTTCGTCCCAAAGGTGCTTTGTGTATTTTTTTTGTATCCATTCGTAGGGCATCAAATCACCACCTGCAGAAATAGTGATTTGTGTTTGAGAGATAAAGTTATTGGGAGGAGAAAAATCTAATTTTTGGTTTTTGAAATGGCTAGTTATTTCTTCTAAAAACTCACTAGGAGGACGGAAATAGTATTTATATCCCAAAAAAACAACATCTTTGAATGTATAAAAAGCAGGGTTTTCTTCAAAGTCTAAGGGTGGTCTTTTCCATTTTTTTCCATAAAAAAGGGCAATAAACGAGTACAAAATTCGCAAAATCATTACCAAAATGCGCCCACGCAAGGTGTAGGCTAATGTGTGATGTATTTTTTGCATTTATTGTTCTAGGAGTTGTTTAGCCATATACCAAAATAATTTGGAGGCTTGTGTTGGTTTTTCTACGAGTTCTGAAAGTGTGATAAAGTTATTGACAAACAACAATTTATCAATATTTATGCTATCATTTTCCCCTAATTGATGAAAAGCCATACTCCAATCTCCAAAAATACGTTTTTCTTTTTCACTTTCAGCCAGAAGTAATACCGCAAAATGTCTTTGGTCTGATTCAATCTTCTCGTAAAGCGTTTTTATGGTTTCTTCTTGTCCTTCTAAGATTTGTATAAATTCGTTTTTATGAAACAAAAGACAACCCGTAATGCCGTTTTTAGCATTAAATTCCCTTGCGGTTTTCAAAATATTGTTAATATCCGTTGCTGTTACGTCTTTATTGGCAACAGAACGGTAAATAAGTTCGTACATTATATTTTTGTTGAAGATTTGCAACAAATATACGAACAAAAACGAGTAAAATCAAAAAATGATTATCAAACCTTGTATTCATTCATAACTTACAATTATTATTGCAGTTTGGGGTTATTTTTGTGCCTTTCTGCATCTCTAATGGTCTTTTTGTCAAGATTTTTTTTGAGTGCATCAGTCAAGTTGATACCTGTTTGGTTGGCAAGGCAAATCAGTACAAAAAGCACATCAGCCATTTCATCAGCGAGATTTGGCGTTTCGTCACTTTTCTTAAAAGATTGCTCACCATAGACACGAGCCATTATTCGTGCTATTTCTCCCACTTCTTCCATCAGAATAGCAGTATTGGTGAGTTCGTTATAATAACGTATTCCAACGGAATTTATCCAGTCATCTACAGTTTTTTGTGCGTCTTCTATAGTCATTTAGCTGTTATAAATTTACAATAATTTGTATTCATTCATAATTATTTAATTTCCTTGTCCAACTATAACAGTTTCCAGATATGGTACATTTTTATAGACGTACAAATCCGTAATAATTCTGTTGTATTTTGGTGAAATATCTTTGCAAACTTTGCCGTTGTACCTGATTAGCAATGATTTATACTCATTATTATTGCTCCAAGAAGTGATGCCACCACCCATATAAAGTTGTCCGCTTGTTTCAAAAAAGCAAAAAACTTGCCCTTGTTTTGCTGATAAATCAATCACTTTTTTCCATTTTTTTTGTGCTGTCCATTTCCAAATTTCAGCTTTATCTGCTTTTAGTGTGTCGTTATAATATGTGCCTAATGCAATATAAAGCTCATTTTGAAACATTTTGTATGCAGTAACTGCTTTTTGATGCGTTTCATTATTTACCTTCAAAATAGCCCAATCTACATTTTTTATCTTAGTTTTTGTTTCTATTATTTCTTGTGAATAAGGTTGCCTCATGAAAACATTCATATAATGTTCATACGTAGGAGAATTAGTCCTTATACTGACTATTTTCTTTGTAATATTTGTGTCCAAAGCGACAAATTTATCAGGATTTCTTGCATTATTCCAAGGTGTGTATTGCATCTCAACGCTATATCCTGGCTGAATCCAAGCAAGTTCATCTATTGAAAGTCCGCTTTGGAGTTGCCAAGCAGCAAATTCAGCATTATTTATTTCTCTTACGAAAATAAAATTACTATTTTGTTGCACATTCTTACAAAAGGCTGTTTTTCCATCTTTTTGCATCAAAAAAGCTACTGCACAATGACGGTTTTGAGCATCAATAAAAACAGGATTTCTGTAATTTAGGAAAGTATTTTTTGGGCAATTTTTCAAATTCCAATACTCATTTAGAACCTCCAAATGGCGTTTTCTGTTTTCTTTTTGGAGAAAAGAAAGATTATCAAAAAGATTGTTTTGGTTGATTTTTGAAGTGTTTGACAAATTGGAAATATTGATTTTACCTGAAAAAATCTTTTCCAAAATCTCCAAATGAAAACCTAGCAAATCTTGTTCATTTTGGATAACAGGCTGATTTGTAAAGCCTAAAGCCTCTGCAATAGCTTTATTTTTATGCCATTCTTGATTAACAGCACAAAGTTGTTCATATAAATTAGTAGGATTTTTAGCAAATAAAACTGAATTTGCAGAAAAATTTGCCACAAATAAGCATAAACACAAGTAAAAAACGTGTAACTTTTTCATAATAGTATTGTTTTAAGGTTTTTGTTAGTTATTTTTGTACAATTCTTCTAATGCAAATTTAATGCAAATTTGATGTAAAACATATAGAAAAAGAAAATTATTTTTTGTATTTATTCTCAACTCACAACTCACAATTCATAACTCAAAAAATGTCTTTAAAAGAAAATTATCAAAGCCTTCAAAAAAATATTCCTGCACCTGTAACGCTTGTCGCAGTGAGCAAAACAAAACCTGTAGCAGATTTAGAGCTGGTTTATGAGGCTGGTTGTCGTCATTTTGGAGAAAATAAGCCACAAGAAATGCTACTCAAATACGAAACTCTACCAAAAGACATCAATTGGCATATGATTGGGCATTTGCAAAGCAATAAAGCTAAAACTATTGTGCCTTTCGTGTATCTTATTCATTCTGTTGATAGTCTAAAACTTTTACAAGTCATTGATAATGAGGCTAAAAAAAATAATAAAATCCAAAATTGTCTTTTGCAGATTTTTATTGCCAAAGAAGAAACTAAATTTGGACTTTCTGAAAATGAATTAGAAGAAATTTTGCAGATTATTGATAATCAAGAAGATAATCAATTACTTAAAAATATTTCTATTATGGGTTTTATGGGAATGGCAAGTTTTACAGAGGACCAAACCCAAATAAAACAAGAATTTCAAACCCTGAAAGCACTTTTTGACAAATATCAGCAAAAATATGACCTAAAAGTGCTTTCTATGGGAATGAGTGGAGATTATGCGCTTGCTATACAAGAAGGCTCAACTATGGTACGTGTTGGAAGTGCCATTTTTGGAACAAGATAGTTGTCAGTTACGAATTACGAGAAATACAATAACTTGATTATCAATATTTTGTATTTATTCACAATTCCTAATTCTTTTCTTTGGCGTACTTTTGCATCAAAAGCACCATAGACGCTAATCCGTTGGCTCGTGTCATAGAAAGATGTTGAGAAAGTCCTATTTTTTCCAAAAAATACAAAGGAGAATTTGTTATTTCTTGCGCCTGATGCCCAGAAAGCACTTTTATAAGCAGACTAACCAACCCTTTGACAATAATAGCATCACTATCTCCCTCAAAAAAGAGCTTGTTTTCTTGTGTGTAGGTGTGTAACCACACAAGCGACTGACAACCACGCACAATATTTTGCTCTGTTTTATGGCTTTCAGCTAGTTTTGGCATAGTTTTGCCTAGTTCTATGATGTAGGAATATTTGTCGTCCCAAGAGTCAAAAAGCTCAAAATCACTAATAATTTCGTCTTGTATTTCGTTGATTGTCATTTATTTTTGGTAAAGATTTAATTTACACAAATATACAATTTATCTTTTATACTAAAAAAAATGCTACCTTTGTTTTTGATATTGTAAAACTATAGAAACGTGAAAAATATACTACTAATCATTGTTTTGTTACTTTTTGGTTGTCAGACCAAAAAGAAAAATAATGATAATTATTTAAAAATCAAAGTGATAGAAAATGATGTAAAAATTTATCCTAAATCACTAACTTATTTCATGAATAAGCCTACTCCTTTTCCTTATAAGTATCACAAATTAGCAAAAGTCAATATTATAAATGAGAGTGAAGATATTACCATTTTTTTGGAATCAGGATATTTATTTAAGTTATTAGACTGTGGTGGAAGTTGGAGACGTTATCATACCATTTCACACCCTGACTCAAGAGATTATAGTAGAATTTATCTTAGAAAAAATGATAGCATAACAATTTATGTTGTTTATGATAATGAATGTGATACCATTTTGACACGTTTCTTTTGGAAAAGAGATAGCTTAGAATTAGACGAGCTAAAATTTTGCCATACAACATCAAAAGAAGAAATAAAATATCATTCATCAAAGAAGAAAGCAAGAGGAAGTGCTTTGAATTACTCATATGAACGGCATAAAGATAAACCAATTTTACGTGATGAATAAAATCAATAAAAAATAAATGAACATAAAACAGTCAATTCTCTTGCGTGTGCGCATTGCATTCTTAGGAATGGCATTTGTAGCACTTTTGATTGTGAGCAAAATAGCTTATATTCAGTTTGCGCAGGGTGAAAAATGGGTCAAAAAAGCAGAAAAACGAGATGTCAAATTTCGTATTTTGAAAGCACAACGTGGCAATATTTTAGATGATAATAATAATCTTCTTGCTACGTCTTTGCCTTTTTATAAGGTCGCTATTGACCCAACTGCGCCAGATGAAGATGTTTTTAATAAGGGAATTGACTCTTTAGCGTTTTTGCTATCCACAACTTTCAAAGAAAATTCTAAGGAAGATTATAAAAAAGAGCTTTTGGAGGCTCGTAAGGCTAAAAAACGCTATGTTTCTCTTTATAACAAAAATATCAATTTTCAGCAAAGGCAAATGATGGAAAAGTTCCCTATTTTGCGTGAAGGCAAATACAAAGGCGGAGCAATTTTTGATGCTGATAATACCCGTTATTTGCCATTTGGAGGGATTTCTGCTCGTACTATTGGCTATATTGATGAAGAAACCAATAAAGGTAAAGTAGGCTTAGAATATAGTTTTGATAAGTTTTTGGCAGGTAAAAATGGGCAAGCACTTACACGCAGGCTAGATAGCAAACATTGGGAGCCTGTAAATAATTCTCAATATATCATTCCAGAGAATGGATTAGATGTTTATACCACCCTAAACATCAATTTTCAAGACGTAGCACATACAGCTTTACAAGAAGCTTTACAAGAAAATGATGCTGATTATGGTTGTGTGGTGGTTATGGAAGTGAAAACAGGTGAAATAAAGGCTATGGCTAATCTTGGCAAAACGTCAGAAGGGACATATACAGAAAATTACAATTATGCCATTGGCGACAAAGGTAGTACAGATCCTGGCTCTGTGTTCAAATTGGCTTCAATGATGGCACTTTTGGAGGATAGAAAAGTAAAACTAAATGATGAAATTGAAACAGGAAATGGCAAATACAAGTTTTATGGGACTGTTTTGGAAGATTCTAAAAAAGGCGGGCACGGCACAATTTCTGTGCAGAAAATGTTTGAAGTGTCGTCTAGTATTGGTATTGCAAAGCTCATAAATCAGCATTATAAAGATAATCCGCAAAGTTTTATCAATCTTTTGGAAAAATTTGGTCTGAAAGATAAACTGCATTTCAAGCTTGTAGGTGAGGCAGAGCCTTATATCAAAAATACCAACGACCCAACTTGGAGTATTACATCACTTCCTTGGATGTCAATAGGTTATGAAATGCGTATTTCACCTTTGCAAATGCTTGTTTTTTATAATGCAGTGGCAAATAAAGGCAAAATGATGCAACCAATGATAGTTAGACGAGTGCAAGAAGATGATGACGTTGTGGAGGACTTTGAGCCAGTTTTGATGCGTGAAAAAATTTGTTCTGATAGTACGTTGATGCTTCTTAGTACGCTTTTGGAGGGCGTTGTGGAGCGTGGAACGGCACGCACAATTAGCTCAAAAGAGTATAAAATTGCAGGAAAAACGAGTACGTCTCAAAAGTTCCGTTCTGGGCGTTATATTCAGTCTTATCACACGTCTTTTGCGGGTTATTTCCCTGCTGAAAATCCAAAATATAGTTGTATTGTGGTCATAGACAATCCTCGTGGCAAAAATCAGTCAGGGGGAGATGCTGCTGCGCCTGCTTTTAGGAAAATTGCAGACAAAATTTTTGCCTTAGATTTGGAAATGCACCCACAAAGTAAGGTTTTTCAGACTTCTGCGACTACTCAAAAATTTCCACAAAATCCTAATGGGCACGCCCAAGATTTAGCTACTATTTTTAATGGGTTGTCGTTTTTACCTAGTATAGACGCTAATTATGCTGCTATTGGAATGTCTAAGGCAAGCCTAAACACAGATAATTCTATTAGTTGGACACAAATTGATATAAAGAAAAATATTGTGCCAAACGTCATAGGAATGTCTTTGCGTGATGCTTTGCCAATCCTTGAAAATGTGGGTTTGAAGGTGGTTTATAGCGGTATTGGGAAAGTAAAAAAGCAATCTTTGCGCCCAAATACAGGTTTTCAGCGTGGCAGAAAAATCAGTTTAGAACTAAAGTAGGTATGAAGTTTGAGGTACGAAGTACGAGGAGTATTAAAAAATTCGTACTTCGTATCTCGTATCTCAAATCCCAAACAGCCTTTTAGCGTTTTCCGTAGTGATTTTAGCTATTTCAGTTAAAGAAATATTTTTTATTTCAGCTAATTTTTGTGCTATGATGGGTATAAATGAAGGTTCATTGCGTTTGCCTCTGTGTGGGACAGGAGGCAAATAAGGGCTATCCGTTTCAAAAATAATATGTTTCAAATCAATATTTTTAAGAGCATCACAAAGATTGGAGTTTTTGTAAGTCAAAACGCCTCCAATTCCCAGCATAAAACCTGCTTTAATCACCCTTTCAGCAGTTTCTTGTGTGCCTGTAAAGCAATGAAAAACGCCTTTTAGTGTATTATTGTCGTCTTGCAAATCTTCTACCATTTCTATTGTAGGCAGAAAAGACTCTCTACAATGAATAATAATAGGTATTTGATATTTTTTTGCCCAATTAGCTTGTATTTTGAAGGCTTCTTTTTGCTCATCAAAAAAAGTTTTGTCCCAATACAAATCTGTTCCCATTTCTCCAATAGCAGCAAATTTGCGTTTAGAAAGCCATTGTTCAATGATATAAAGTTCTTTTTGGAAATTTTCATCAACAGAACAAGGATGCAAACCCATTGTAGCTATACAAATATTTGGGTATTTTTCCTCCAAAAATAACATACTTTCTATGGTTTCACTATCAATATTAGGCATCACTACTTGGCTTACCTGTGCTGCCTGCATACGAGCAAGAAGTTCGGGCATATCTTCCACGAATTTTTTGTCGTAAATATGGGCGTGTGTATCTATGAAATTCACGTTGTTTTTCTGTTTTTGTACTTAATTCTCTCTAAATAATTGCTTAATTTCTTCTTCAATTTGAGGACTAGCAAGCAAACCAATAATAGTTTGTTCCAAATGGTTTTCTTCTATTTCGCCTTTATATTCTAGCAGATTTTGCTCATACATGTCTTTGAAATCTTCTACAGAATACTTGAAAATAGTATTACAATTTACGAAAGTATCTTTTGTAAAACCATTTTCTTCTGTTGGATTTATCCAAACAAGGGTATTGTGTAAGCCACGAAGTTCTGCTAGCTTTTTGTTTTTATCATTTTTATCAGAAGTGCAACAAACCAAAATCAGCAAATCTTGTGTTGTTTTCTTGGTACAAATAAAATAATGGGGAATTTCCGTGTTGATTTTTGTGCTTGAAAAGTAATAAACTTTACCATTTTGAATACCATCTATGAAAATATTTATGGGTATTTTCATACTAAATCAAATTTTCAATAATGGTATTTTCAGCAAAAATATCTTTGGTAAGTGCCAATATTTCTGGATTTTCGTCAAAAATTTGATGGTTATTTTGTGTAGGATTTTCAAAAAAATCATTATAATTCATCTCAAATCTTGATGCATTAGCATTTTCCAAACTATTTTCAAATTTTTTCCATTCTGGATAAAAATGAGAAATATCAGATAATTGAAATTGCGTTTTATCTCCAAAATTCTGGTAAATATTGTCCATAACAGACAAATCAGTTTCAGAAAAAACCGTTTTATCTATTTCATTTTTAGCTTTAAAATCATATTTCCCTGCTATTTCTAAAAAAATATCTCTATGTTGTTGCTCATTTTCTGGTAAGTCGTAGTTTTCGACAATATCTTTGGTATTAGAAGGAATAGGACCATTTTTAAGTGCAAAATAAGTATCATTCAAAATAGTACGACCAAAATTACGTAAATGTGACCTATCAGAAAGCCAAATAAGTTTGTAGGCTTTCATTTTATTCATAATTCCGCCTTCTTTTTGGGCAAAGAAAGTAAGTATTTGTATTGCTTTTCTGTAATTAAAACCTATCATAATCATACGTTTATAAAATTTATGACTGCAAATATACAAATATTTCTTTAGATTATTACAATATTGTTGTAATTGCAATATGATTGTAAAATCACAAATCTATTCACACAAAAACGAAAAATAAACACATTTTTATCTCTTTTTTTGTTACTTTTGTAAGTCATTTAACGTAATTAAAACATTAAAAATGAAAAATAATAAATGCAAGGATTAGTTATTCGCTCCACTGGCTCGTGGTATGAAGTACAAGAAACTTTATTAGAAGAAAATTTAATAGATGATTTGCAGCCTCGTGAGATAATGAAATGCCGTTTGAAAGGCAAATTTAAGACTAAAGAACTCAAAATTACTAATCCTATTGCAGTAGGGGATAGGGTTATCTATGAAATTGAAAATGAAAGTGAGCAAACGGGCATTATTACAGATATTTTGCCACGTGATAATTATATCATAAGAAAATCTGTGCATAAAACTGCTCAC
>JAYVHJ010000284.1:0-5175 GCA_043771315.1 Raineyaceae bacterium | reverse complement strand
ATAAAAATTTCTAAAAATTTTTATATAATTAAAAAAACAAATACACAGGCAGAAAAATAAAGCTAAAAACAAAGCTAAAATTAGTTGTTTTTTGTATTTTTGTGCTTTGTATTTCATTCACAATTCCTAATTTACAATTCACAATTAAAAGAAAATATGCTTTTTTTCTCTGAAATAGCCTTACGTGAATACATTTTCATATTATTATTCTTTGTTTTTTATCTAATTTACTTCATAATAGCAAAACGCAAAGCCCAAAAAATAGGTAAAAAACTACGCTACGTTATTCTTAAACCTACTTTAAGATTTTTTTATTTTAGTCTAATTATTTTGGCATTGTTAGGTCCTGTTTTTGGTGGTGAATATGAGGAAGTAAAAGTAAGTGGGAAAGATATTTTTTTTGTCGTTGATGTGTCCCAATCTATGGATGCAAAAGATATACAACCTTCACGTCTAGAAAAAACAAAAATTTCTATCAAAAATACCATTGATGCACTTGCTGGCTACCGTATGGGACTTGCGGTTTTTTCTGCTGATGCAGTGCTTCAATGCCCTCTCACGACTGATAGAAGCCTTTTATTTGATATTTTTGTACGCTCTCTAAATACGCAAATGCTTTCTTCTGGTGGCACAAACATAGCTGCTGCGCTTGATTTGATAGCTGAAAAATTTAAGAAACAAGATGAACTAAACGCCCTAAACAAACGCCGTAATTCTACCAAAATACTGGTTTTATTTACTGATGGTGAAGATTTTGGAGAAAATTACCGCAAAGCAACTCGTTTACTTTCTGATTTGGGAGTTCGTTTGTTTGTGGTAGGTATAGGCACGACAGAAGGCGGAAATATGCCTACTGCAAATGGCAGTTTGAAGAAAAATAGTAGTGGTGAAGTCATTGTAACACATCTAAACAGTACAGAACTTCGCACCATAGCACGTGAAGCAGGCGGAAAATATTTTGAAATCAGTACCGAAATCAATAATATGCCACAACTTATTAGCGACATAGACAATACAAAAGGCTCTTTGCAAATGAATATGGAGGTTTTTGTGAGTGCCAACAAATACTTTTATTTCCTTTGGGTAGCCTTTGCAATGCTTATTTTAGATGTGCTTATCACTATCAGAACAATTAAAATTTAACAAAACCCTCTAAATCTTTCATAAAAAATTTAGAGGGTTTTGTACTATCTTGGCACATACATAAATCCAAGTCCTTTGCCAATTTTCTCTAAATTCCTAATGGCAGAGGAGCTGATGTGTTCAAATTCTATATCACAGTTGATAAAAATAGTCTTTAAATCTGGCTTCATATCACGCATAAAGCGTAATTGATTCATTTCGTAGTCCAAATCATCACCATTACGCAAACCACGTATGAGCGTAACGTCTGCTGTTTCTTCTTTTTCCTGCATATACATCACCAAAAGCCCTTTAAAAGTATCAATTTGTATGTATTTAAGCACTTCATTATCAATAGTTTCTGTATTATTGACAGGCTGGTTTTCTTTTTCAGGATTAACGCCTTTTGCAATAATAACTTTGTCAAAAATGCGTGAGGCTTTCTGCAAAATATTAAGATGCCCATTGTGAAAAGGATTAAAAGAGCCTGGATAAATGCCTATTTTGGGTCTAAAAACCTTCAAATAATCTATCAAAAACTGCAAATTTTGGCTATTTTCTGGATATTTCTCTTTAAAATTCTCTAATAATGCAATTCTACCCATTTTGTACATTGCATAATCATAAAACTGATATTCTTTAAAAATAGCTTTCTCCCATTCCAAAAGCTCTGAAATAGTGCTATTTTTGACTATTTTCATATCCAAATCACAAAAAACTTCACTTAGTTTGTTGCTTGGTGTATGGTATTTTGTATCAAGAATTATTTGTGCAATAAGTTCCGTATTTGGATGACTAGGTGCATATTTTCTAAAAAAAGTTGCTGATTTCTCTTCATTATCAGCTGCTTTTGGGTCATAAACAATGTCGTGAAAATATGCGACAATTTGTAAGATATTTCTCTCTTCCTGTGGCACAATATCACCAACACTTAACTCGTCAATATGCAACAACAAATCTGCCAAGTGCTTTTCTGTATGATAAAAACGGTGCGGCTCTTGCCACGCTTTAGCAATAATATTAATATCTTTTATGCCATATTCAGCAAGTAGTGGCACATTATATAAATGTTTATAAGAATTATTCTCCATAATTTAAGGTTATTTAAACTTGTTATGTAGTTTTTTGTTGTAAATTTGCGTGAAAGATACAAAAAGCACTAAAATAACCTATTTTTATCAATGAAAAAAATCATTTTTATTTTACAAATTGCCCTTTTCTTGTCCTTTTCCTGGGCATACATTACTGAGAAGCACTTATTATTTTTATTTTTGCTTATTCCTGTTCATTTTTTTCATATTTCAGTCTTATTAGCAGATTTCAGAGAGTCAGATGAGCTAAATTTTTGGCAAAAATCCTATTTGATTGCACTTATGGGCGCGGGAATGTCCACTTTCACGCCTGTTTGGGATATTTGTTTTGGGCTTGTAGCTGTTTTTGTTACTTTTTTGAGTATCAAAGAGTTATATTTAAGTACAAAAAATAATTAAGAATATTGTATTTTAACTTAAAACTCAATCACACATTCTTAAAAACGTCTTCCATTTCATCAGGATAAATTTTTAATACATTTGTCAAAACGAGCAAAACGAGTGTTCTTGATGCAATATTTTTATTTATGTTGGCTATTTCTGCAAATTTATTGAGTGTAATTTGCGTATTTGTATGTAAGTATTTCAGTAAAATATTCTCTTTTTCTCCGTAATGAAAAGAAAAACTCTTTTTTTCTTTTTTTCTTTCTTTCAAGATTTGACGCATTTCTTTGCTTGCCTGCACACAACGGTCTCCAACACGTACAAAAGCTTTATTTTCAGGTAGTTCTGAGTTGGCAAGTACATAGTGTGGAGAATTATCACTTTTTGGAATAGTAAAAATCAAAATTTCTTTTTCAGAATCTTCTAAGAAAACACGTTCAATTTCGTAAGGAATAGGCGGAAAGCAATAGCGTTCTACAGCTCTACTAAGCAAAAATTCATCTTCATCAGGGAATTTTAGACCTTCTATAAGCAAATCATCACGCACTCCAATCAGCAAAGTACCACCTTCTGAATTGGCAAAAGCAACAAATTCTTTCAAGATTTTTTCTGGGTGAGTGGCTTTGAGCTTAAACTCCAAATACTGCCCTTCTCCTTGTCGCACTAACTTTTTTAGCGTTGGAATGTCCATTTTTAATGTAAGGTTTCAATAAAAATAGTATGAAATATTTTGGCTAGATTTGCGTTAGCAAAGTAGTTACTTTTAACATTTAATCAAAATAGTAAAGGAAAATAACTCATAATTCATAACTTATAATTCATAACTTGTAACTTCTTATCTTTTAAATATTTTTTTATTGATATGATGCGTAAGAATAGCACAACCTGCGCCCACAAGCGCACCTGCAAACACGTCAGATGGATAATGTACGCCCAAATGCAACCGTGAGTATGCCGTAAGTGATGCCCACGTATAAGCAGGCGCAATAACGTACCATTTTGGAAATGCCAAACTCACAGAAGTAGCCACACCAAAAGCACTGCTTGTATGCCCAGAAGGAAAAGAATAATCACTTTCCACACTTTGATTATCCAAAAACGGATACGTTATATAAGGTCTTTGCCTATGTACAGCATATTTTATGGCAGTTGTTAGGGCAAAAGTAGTGGCAACAGAGGCAAAAACATATAATCCTTTCCTTGTTAAAATACTATCTTTTTTCAGAAATCCCACACTAGTAAGCACAGTAGGAGCAGCAATAACTACAAAAATGTCTGCATCACTCAAAAAATGAAATCCAGCGTCTAGGTTTTTATTTCTGTTGATATTTGTACTTTTAAGTATATCAATATCTATATTTTGTGCAAAAATAAAAGAAGAAAATTGCAGAAAAAACAAATTGATAAATAGAAAAATAAATATTTTGGATTGCAGTATTTTCATATTGGGTATTGTGAAAAATAAATCAGAATATTACTAAAACAATTTTATATATCTTTGAAAAGTCCAATTTTTCTTTTTATTATCTGTGGACGTTTCTAAAATATTTAATTCTTTCATATCCTCCAAAATTTTGTAGGCAGTTGCTTGTGAAACACTTGTTATTTCTACTATTTTTAAGGCGTTGATAATGGGTTTTTGGTATAGATAATCCATTATTTTTAGGAGATGATTGGTTCTATTTCCTAGCTTTTGTATGCTTTCTTCTACTTCTTTTTTGAGCTTTAAGATAGCATCAAAAGTTTCAATACCATTTTTACAGGTTTCAATGATACCGACTAAAAAAAACTTAAACCACTGTTTTAGGTCATTTTTGGTACGAACATTCATCAAATTATCATAATATAGTTGCTTGTGTTTCTCAAAAAAATCAGATAAATACAAGACGGATTTTTTCAAAATATTTTTTTCAACAAGATACAATGTAATCAAAAGTCGTCCAACTCTACCATTTCCATCTAAAAATGGGTGGATTGTTTCAAATTGATAATGAATAAGTGCTATTTTGAGCAAATCAGGGAAAAACGCCTCTTCATTATGCACAAATTTTTCCAAATCACTCATTAGTTCATTGATATGAATATGTGCAGGAGGCACAAAAACGGCATCTTTGAGAGTTGCGCCACCTATCCAATTTTGGCTTGTCCTAAACTCACCTGGCATTTTATGCTTGCCTCTTACGCCTGTGAGTAATATTTTATGTGTTTCTTTGATAAGTCGGCTAGAAAAAGGCAAATCTTTTAGCCTTTCTATGGCTTTATTTTGCGCAGAAATATAGTTTTGCACCTCTTCCCAGTCGTCTCTTTTCTCAAAAACAAGGTCTTCTTTTGCCATTAAAGCCTCTTCTATGTTGGTTTGTGTGCCTTCTATTTTTGAACTTTGTGTAGCCTCTTTCAGTACATGCATACTAATAAACATATCAATATTGGGGATATATTCAGAATACATATCCAGCCTGCCAATTTGCCTATCTGCTTGAGAAAGAAGTTGTTGTATTTCCATATCCTCCAACAACCATTTTCTATTGATAAAATTAGGCTGAAAACTTTTGTAATAGCCTTGATTTTGATAATTACC
>JAYVHJ010000283.1:0-2114 GCA_043771315.1 Raineyaceae bacterium | reverse complement strand
TCCTTGCGTACTTTGCGCCTTCACTTTGCGCCTTTGCGGTCAGAAAAAAAACATCACGAAATCATCTTAATACTTTCATCTCCACTAATATTTCTTACCTTAATTCTCAAGGGAAGTTTATCACTACTAATTTTTCCGTTCCAGAAATCTTTGGTTTTCGTGCCGTCTTTTATCACAAAACCCAGTTTATTTATTTTTATTTCTGTGCTACTTTGCCATTCTCCTGTTACATTTTCACAATCCAAAGAAATAAATTCTATCAGCTCCAAACCTTCATTACTGATGTTTATGGGCGTGGCTTTTTTGCCAAGCGTGAGAGATTGCAAATTGTTTTTTTCGTTGAACTCACTTATTTTTTGTATCAAACGGTCGCTGATAAATTGCGTTATGGCTATTTCAAAGGTGTTTTTGTCCTTATTTTCAGTCATTTCAAAAGTAATAATATCCTCAAAAACAACATTATGAAGCAAGTTTTTCAAATCTTTTAATTCTACTTCTATTTCTGTGGCGTTGTTGTCTTTGATAAATTTCTCTATCTCGTTTTGGTCGTCAATATCAATGTAATACACAATTACTTTGCGCACATCAAGCTCCAGATTTTGTAGTTCTTGGTTGATAATCAAGTTAATAGTAGCAATATCCAACACTTTTTCCTGCGTATTGAGCAGATTAGGCACATACACAGGCACAATGCTTTTTTTGCTTTCCATAATGCTCCCAAACCAAAACTTACTAATGCCTTCTACTTTGTTAGTTTGCAGGCTAGGAATAAGTGTAGCGAGTTTTTCCATTGTTTGTTGCGGATTTCTAAACAAACTCACCCCATCTTTTATCTCCAAAATCTCAAAACTTGCCTTAGCCTCTTTGAGCCTATCTCTTACGGTTTGTATGCTATTGATGCCAATATCACAATGAATAAACCTGCGCCCCAAATCATTTGCCACTTTTGCCGTAACGCCACTTCCACCAAAAAAATCAGCCACAATCATCTGCTCATTGCTGCTAGCTTTGATAATGCGTTGCAAAAGTGCTTCTGGTTTTTGCGTACCATAAAAAGGATTTTGCTCACTTGCTATCTCAAAAATGTCGCTTGGTGTGCCACCGTTTAAATACGCTTTGCGTTGTGTGCCATCTTTTTCGTTATAGAGTTTATATTTTTTACCATTTTCATCAGTTTTATCATATCTTTTTATGGCTTTTTCATCATATTCCACTATACAAGCCTCGTGATTAAAGATTTTTTCTTCTGTTTTTGTATAATAATAGATATTGTCGTGTTTTCGTGGATAATTTTCTTTGGTACTTGTTGGTCCAAAATATTTCCAAATAATTTCATTTCTAAAATTTTCTTCACCAAAAACCTCGTCCATCAGTATTTTGACATAATGCCCTATATGCCAGTCTAGGTGCATATAAATGCTTGCGGTGTCACTCATAATAGTTTTTATAGCCATTAAGTTTTCGTACATCCAACTAAGATAGGCTTCTTTGTTCCAGATGTCACCATACATTTTTTCCTCAAAACTGCGTAGCTCTTCCATATCCATTTGTTGTTCTGCTTGGGCTATTTTGTCTGTGAGTTCTTGCGCCAGCATAGGATTTTTCCTAATAAAAACTTTCTTGGCATAATCAGCACCAGAAGCAAAGGGAGGGTCAATATAGACCAAATCCACTTTAATATTTTGTTCTTTGAGGTAGGCGCAAGCAGAAATACACTCGCCCCGCAAAACAAGGTTTCCAGTTATTAGGGGGCTATTAGGTGGACTAACTGTTTCTATTTTTTCTACTTCATAATATGGCATTCCCCGTTTGATGCGGTCAAAAACCTTATCATTTTCACGGTAGCGCAATAGGCGTTGTGTGCGAGTGATATTATTGAGCATAGCTTGCCCCTCAACGGTATCAGGGAAGTAGGGAATATATTTAAAAGGCATATTTTTGGTTGGTTTAAAGATGATTTGAATACATTTTACCGCAAAGGCGCAAAGAAAATACACGCAAAGAACGCAAAGTTGTACTACGTTTTTTTGTATTTCCTTGCGGTGAAAAAAAATACATTTTACCGCAAAGGCGCAAAGTACGCAAGGTAATACAAAAAACGTAGCATAAAAACA
>JAYVHJ010000282.1:0-5610 GCA_043771315.1 Raineyaceae bacterium | reverse complement strand
TGATGAAACTAATAAGGAGAATTATTTTCAAGTGTTTTGCCCGCTTATTGAAGTTCCCAACGGAAAAATGGGAGAAGTCGCTACTGACGCACTAGAAATAGGGCATATCTTGTTTGGAATAGGCTTTACACGCATAGAAAATTGGCTTTATCTCAAACATATAAGAGAACTTACAGACCTTTCAAAAAATGAAATTTCTAACATAATAGATAGAATTGGAGCGTATGGAGAAGAATATGAAGAATATTTTAGAGAAAAATATATTGGAGGAAGGTGATGTTGAGGTAGGAAGTACGAAATACTAGGTACAAATAAAAATATTAAAATCAACTTAAAATAACTTAATTAGCAACTTAAATAATTTATGCGAGATTTACTAGACAAATATTATAATGACGAAATAAAAGAGAATATGCACATTCTCACAGACCATTTTGAGGACGTTACTGTCAGCAAACTTTTTTGTCAAGATGTGATGACTTTGCTTGATGATGCTTATTTTCGTTCAGAAATGGTTGGTTTTGAAGATTATCCCCAAAGAAATAATCCTGATATTCCGCTTATTTTTGCTAGTAATCACTCTGGAATGGCTTTTCCTTGGGACGCTATGGTGCTTGCCTACCGTATTCACAAACTTTGTGATTATGGACCAAATGCCATAAGACCTATTACTTCTCCTATGTTGTCGGCATCTGTGCTAATGAATACCTACCAAATTAATTATTTTTGGAAGAATGTAGGCTCAAGTATTGATGCCTCCAGCCTTAATTTTGATACTATGATGCATCAAAATGACTTCAATATTATGGTTTATCCAGAAGGTGTACCAGGAATTGGAAAAGGTTTTGATAAAAGATACCAATTTCAGAAGGTTTCTACTTCTATGGTGCGTATGAGCCTAAAATACCAAACTGATATTATTCCTTTTTCTACTGTTAATGGAGAATTTATCAATCCTTATACCTATACTTTTCCACTTGTAAATAAAATAATAAATTTTATTGGCATACCGTTTTTGCCTGTTGGGTTTATTACTATTTTTGTGTTGCTTTTCCCTTGGGTATTTTATATGGGGTTTCCTGCACGCCTTACGTATGTGATGGGCAAGCGCATACGTCCTTCTGATATGACAGATAAACCTTTTGAGGAACTTACGTATGAAGATTTTACGGCAATAGCAGAAAAAATACAAGTGCAGATGCAGTCAGAACTTACCGCAGGCGCAGAAAAATATGGTAAAAATCCGTATCAATGGGGGTCTTTCTTTAAGGCAATTTGGCGAAATATCAAAATGTTTCCTTATACTTTGCCTTTTGGGTGGCCGCTTTTGTGTAAAGAATTTGACAGAGTACGCCTAAAAAAGAAAGATTATACCTCAAAACTAAAACTTGGTTTTCTTTCTACTTGGCGCATAATTTTACAAAATCCTATGATTTTGGCATATTTTATCCCTATTTTAGGCTGGATTCCGTTGGGTATCAATGGTTTTAGGAGAGTAAAAAACAAGAAAATTGTAAAAACCATTTATGCAAAAAAATAATTTTTAGTTTTTTTTCAACTATCAGCATTATCATACAAAATATTTTTTGTGTAATAATGCTGATTATTTTTTATATTTTTTTCAGAGAAATTTGTGTAAATTTGCATTTCAATTAGAAAAATAATACAATGGAAATCAGCGAAATAGACACACAAAGCATTACTGCTACAAAAATAGACATAAGAAAACTATCTCTTTTGGAGCTTGAGAACAATCTTTTGGAAAAAGGAGAGAAAAAATTTAGGGCAAAACAAATTTATGAATGGCTTTGGCAAAAGTCCGCTCAAAACTTTGACGTAATGAGCAATCTTTCACTTAAAACTAGAGAAATTTTAAAAGAAAATTTTGTTATCAACAGCATTTCTACCTACAAAGTACAAATAAGTGCCGACAGAACCATAAAATCAGCTTTCCAGCTCCACGACAAACACCTCATTGAAGGCGTACTTATCCCTACTAGCTCACGTATGACTGCGTGTGTGTCCTCGCAGGTGGGTTGTTCGCTTACGTGTAAGTTTTGTGCAACTGGTTATATGAAACGTGAACGTAATCTTGATGCTGCGGAAATTTACGACCAAGTAGTAAGTATTGCTAAACAAGCAGAAGAAAACTATCAAATACCGCTTTCTAACATAGTTTTTATGGGAATGGGTGAGCCTTTGCTCAACTATAACAACGTAATGGAAGCTATCCAAAAAATAACTTCTACAGAAGGGCTAGGAATGGCGAGCAAACGCATTACGGTTTCTACGGCGGGCATTGCTAAAATGATAAAAAAACTTGCTGATGATGATGTAAAGTTCAATTTAGCGGTTTCTTTGCACGCTGCCAATGACGAAAAACGTAACCAAATAATGCCTATCAACGAAAGTAATTCGTTGGAAGCACTCACAGAGGCTCTTTTGTATTTTTATGAAAAAACAAAAAATAGGATTACTTTTGAATATATTGTTTTTTATAATTTTAATGATACACAAAAAGATGCAGAAGAATTGTACCGTTTTGCAAAAAAAATGCCCTGTAACATCAATATCATAGAATATAATCCTATTTCTGATGCTGATTTTGTTAATACTGATGCTGATACATTAGAGAAATTTGCTAACTACTTAGAAAATAAAGGATTAAATGTAAATGTTAGGCGTAGCAGAGGCAAAGATATTGATGCCGCTTGCGGACAATTAGCAGTAAAAAAATAATTGATAAGACCTTGAAGGCTTTAAAACATTCAAGGTCTTATTTTACATAAATCCTAATTCTAATTTTGCAACCTCGCTCATCATATCTTGTGTGTAGGGAGGCTCAAAAGTTAGTTCTAATTCTACCTCATTTACGCCTACAATGCCTTTTAATTTTTCTTTTACCTCTTCTGGTAATTGTTCCGCAGAGGGGCAATTAGGTGAGGTAAGTGTCATTTGGACATAAATATTATTGATAGGAAATACTTTCAAATCATATATAAGACCTAATTCCCACACATCAACAGGGATTTCTGGGTCATAAACGGATTTTATGGCTTCTATTGCTTGTTCTTTTAAATCTAAGATTTCTGTGAGCATCTTTTTGAAGTGTGAGGTGTGAAGTGTGATATATGATGTAAATACAATTTTTTTACAACAAAAATTCACAATTCCTAATTTCTAATTCCTAATTATTTAGTACAAAGCCCTAAATTTGATAGTATGTTCAATTTCTTTTAGGTCTTTGATAAGATTTTTGTCGTATTCTTTGTCAATATCTGTGATTACATAACCAATTTCTTCATTTGTTTTGAGGTACTGTCCCAAAATGTTGATATGATGATTAGCTAATACATTGTTGATTTTTGCCAAAATCCCAGACGTATTTTTATGAATATGTAGCAATCTATGCGACTGTTTTTGTGCAGGAAGTTGCAAATTAGGCATATTTACGCTAGAAAAAGTGCTACCAGTATTGATATAATCAATAATTTTATTAGGAACATAATTTCCTATATTTTCTTGCGCCTCCTCCGTACTACCTCCAATATGTGGCGTAAGTATCACGTTGGGCAAGTTACGCAAAGGCGTAAAAAATTCCTCATCATTTGTTTTTGGTTCATACGGAAACACATCTACACTTGCACCTGCCACTTTTCCAGATTTAATGTTTTCTGCAAGTGCTTGAATATCAACAATATGACCTCTGCTCAAATTTAGAAAAATTACCCCTTTTTTCATTAAATCAAATTCATTTTTGCCAATAAAATTAGTGTTTTCTTCTCTTCCGTCTGTATGTAAAGTAATTACATCAGATTTTTGTAACAATTCTTGCAATTCATTACATCTTTGCGCATTGCCCAAAGCCTGTTTATCCACGACATCATAAAAATAAACTTTCATTCCTAATGCTTCCGCCAAAACAGAAAATTGTGTACCAATATTCCCATAACCAATAATTCCCAAACTTTTGCCTCTAATTTCAAAACTATTTGCTGCTGATTTATCCCAAATTCCTTTGTGCATTTTGGTAGATTTATCAAAAATATTACGTATAAGCATAATCATTTGCCCAAGTGCTAGTTCTACCACGCTACGAGTGTTGCTATAAGGCGCATTGAAGGCAGCCACGCCCTTTTGCATACAAGCGGGCAAGTCTATTTGGTTCGTTCCTATGCAAAAAGCACCCACCGCAATCAGTTTATTAGCGTTTTGAAGCACTTTTGCGGTGAGTTCTGTCTTAGAACGTATGCCCAAAATGGATACGTCTTTGATTTTTTCAGCAAGTTCTTCTTCACTTAATGCGCCCTTAATTATTTCCACTTGATAGCCTTCATTTTTGAAGATTTCAGTTGCTTTTTGATGTATGTTTTCTAGTAAAAGTACAGAAATTCTATTTTTTGGATAAGAGATCTGCATAGGAAATTTATTAAGGTATAAAAATTCATCTAAATTAGGGATAATATGGTCAGCTTTCTGCATAACGCTTTTTCTTTCAATATTTTCAGTAAAAGCAAAGAATTTATCAGCAAGACCAGCTTCTTTTATCTGATAATCTGTATAGCCATCACCAATCACATAAACTAAACTTTCAGGCTCAAATTTACTTTCTAAATTGAAATTTTGGAGTAGTTTTACCTTACCATTATTTTGAGAAAGGGGGTTTTGTTTGTCATAATCAACTATTTTATTATTTTCATCAAAAATAAAAGTATTAGCAAAAATATTTTTCTCACTAATTCCGTACTGTGTAACAATTGGTGTAATAAATTCTTTAAAACCGCTTGAAATAATTAGGATATTTTCAGAAAAATCTTGCAAAAACTGTTTATTTCTCTCAAAAGATGCAGAAACTTTGGATTTAAGCACTTCTACAAGCAAATCAATATGATATTTTGAGGCATCTAAAAGGCTTACACGTTCTTTTAAAGCACTTTCAAAAGACATCTTGCCTTCCATTCCTAAGTGCGTTATTTGCGTTATTTTAGCTACTATTTCATCTTTTTGTGGGTGATTTTGGAGTGCAATAACGGCAAGTTCATCAAGCCCTTCCACGCGTGAAAAAGTGCTATCAAAATCAATAATAATATAAGTTAAAAGCGGGTTTGAGGGATTTTTTTGCATTTATTTTGTATTAAACCCTTGGGTATAATTTGGTTAGAACTTTGAATTTATTTGATTTTTTCTAAATCCGCTGTTGCTATTTTTTCCTCTTGATTGGGAAGAAAATAAGACACTTTTATAATATTTGGATTGTCTGTTTTATCAATAATAATTTTTACATTTTGGTCGCACTTATCCACGCCAAGCATAATAGTTTCTTGCAAAACAAACTGTTTGGGTGTTTGTGAGGTAATTTTCCAGTTGCCAGAACACAACAAACTCGCATAATTCACCTTAATATTTTTGAGGTTTTTGGCATCAACAACTGTTTCCCATTGTTGTCCGTCTGTTTGGTAGCCAATGCCTTTCCACGTGCCTTTAAGCCAGTTTTTACTGCTTGTTGGAGTACTCGTTTTGCTAGATACAAAAGCGCAAAGCGTTATTAGCAAAAAAAAGGTGATTATTTGTAGCTTTTTCATTATTTGTTGGTTTAAGAACATTCAAAAC
>JAYVHJ010000281.1:0-9882 GCA_043771315.1 Raineyaceae bacterium | reverse complement strand
CTGATTTGGAGGCTATCACCAGAGAAATCTCTACACACTCCGCTGTCCAACAAAGTTATAAAATTCTACCAGCTACCCAAAATCTTAAAATAGGTAGCTCACTCACAATAAATGGTATTATTGGAGGCTCACTAAATGTGTATCAATGGTATAAAGATGATGTTATTATCTCTGGAGCTAATGGTGCTAAGTTTTCAATACCTACTGCTACACTTGCAGATGCAGGCGTGTATAAATGTGAGGTAAAAAGCACTTATGTAGGCACAGGCACTACAAAAAACGTAATAATTACAAGTAATGGTGTTACAATAAAGTAGGCACTAATTGGACAAAATACCTGCCACCAAGATACCAAAAACGCATTTATTTTCCAGAACTCTGGAGCGAACAAGAAAAAGAAAATTGGGGACTTTGAGGTGTGAAGTGTGAGGTGTGAAGTGTGAGGTATTTTTTGACGTAACAAACTGTATTTACCTCACACTTCACACCTTACACTTCACACTTAAATAATATCAAACATCAAAATATGACAAATCAAGAAATAAAAGCACTTATTTCCCTTCTTGAAGATGATGATAATGAGATACTTACACACGTAGAAGACAAATTAAGTGCATTGGGAGAACTAGCTATTCCTTTTTTAGAAGACGAGTGGGCTAGTAATCTTAATCCAAAACTACAAAATAGGATAGAATCTCTTATTAAGCGGCTGCAACTAGATGCCGTCAGTTTGCGTCTGCAAGAGTGGGTGGACAACTACCAAAATGACCTTTTGCGTGGAATGTGGGCTATTGCAAGCTACCAATATCCAACGCTTTCTTTGGAGGATTTGCGCAAAGATTTTGAGCAAATTTATTACGAAGTTTGGCGCAAATTTCAACCTGATTTAGCTCCTAG
The DNA here is from genome assembly GCA_043771315.1 of Raineyaceae bacterium. Lineage (GTDB taxonomy): Bacteria > Bacteroidota > Bacteroidia > Cytophagales > Thermonemataceae > JANYGM01. The sequence continues at coordinate 8,985 of JAYVHJ010000281.1, read as the reverse complement.
TGACGAAGTTCGTATGCTAAATGCCATTATTTTTGGATATTTACAGTTTGGTGCAAATAACCAAAATTTTCATTCTCCTAGCAATAGTATGATAAATGTTGTTTTAGAAACTAGGAAAGGTAATCCTATTGCGCTCTGTATTGTGTATATGCTGATTGCACAAAAGCTAGGAATGCCTGTTTTTGGCGTGAATTTGCCTAATTTGTTTGTGCTGACTTATAAAAGCCCAGATAAAACTTTTTATATCAATGCTTTTTCACGTGGGCTTATTTTCTCTCGTGGTGAGATAGATAGCTACATTGCGCAACTAAATTTACCACAAAAAGAGATATTTTATGAGCCTTGCACCAATTTGGATATTGTCAAAAGGGTGCTAAGAAACCTAATGCTTTCCTTTGAACAACTAGGAGAAAGAAACGAAATAGCTGATTTGGAGAAGTTGATGCGGATTTTGATTTAATTTTTTGTTGAGAATATATATATAAAATGCTTTAAATTTATTTTTAAGGCATTTTTTGTGTAGATTTGATAAAATTTTAGAAAATTATAAAAAACTATCAAACAAAAATAATGGAAAAAATTTGTCCAATTACGCAACAGAAATATGCTTCCAATACTGAAATAAAGCCTATTTTTATCAAAACAGCACTTCAAGAAATCATCAAACAGAAAAATCCTGCGTGGCAAAATACAGAAGGCGTTTCTCCTGAAGGGCTGAATATCATCAGAAATGAATATATTTTGCAGATTTTGAAACAAGAAAAAGAAGAAATAATCACTTTAGATAAAAAACTGCTGGACGCAGTCGCAAAATATGAAGAAAAAAACAGTCGCCCCCTAAAAGATGATGATGACGAAAATAGTACATTTGGACAACGTATAGCAGATAAAGTAGCCGCTTTTGGAGGAAGTTGGACGTTTATTATTTTGTTTATGATGATTATTGTTGTTTGGATAAATATCAATATTTTTGTTTTTGATGACAAAGGTTTTGACCCATACCCATTTATTTTACTTAATTTGATTTTATCCTGTTTGGCTGCCTTGCAAGCACCTGTGATTATGATGAGTCAAAATAGACAAGAAGAAAAAGACCGTTCTAGGGCGCAAAATGACTATCAAATCAACCTAAAAGCAGAAACTGAAATAACCCAACTACATAGCAAAATAGACCATTTAATGCTTAATTATGGGCAAAGAATGTTTGAAATACAACAAATTCAGATAGAAATGATGGAGCAAATTTTGCAAAAACAACATAAGTAGTTGTGAGTTGTGAGTTAAAATACATTGTACTTTGCATTTTAACTCAAAATTCACAACTCAAAAAAAGTTATTCATTGCTGTCATCTGGCAAAAAAGAGCCTTCTTCAGTTTTGGTAGAAGTAGCAACAAGTTCATTGATAGTAGTTATTTCCTCTTCTGTAAAGTAACGCCATTTGCCTTCTACAATGCCTTCTAACGTGATATTCATAATACGTGTACGTTTAAGTTTGGTTACATTATAACCTAAATACATACACATTCTCCTAATTTGGCGGTTTAAGCCTTGTTTTAGGATAATACTAAAAACCATTTTACTTTCTTGTGTTACTTGGCATTTTTGGGTAAAAGTATCTAAAATTGGCACACCAGACGACATTTTTTTGATAAATTCAGCCGTAATGGGCTTATCAACACTCACTAAATATTCTTTTTCGTGGTTGTTGCCTGCACGCAAAATTTTATTCACAATATCACCATCATTTGTAAGGAAAATAAGCCCTTGCGAGGGTTTATCCAGTCTTCCAATAGGAAAAATACGTGTAGGATATTTCAAAAAATCAATAATATTGTATTTGTCTTTCAAATCTGTGGTGCAAGAAACGCCCACAGGCTTGTTAAAAGCCATATAAATAATTTTATCCTGCGTTTTGAGTGGTTTGTCATTGATTGTTACAACATCTCCCTCAAAAACTCTATTTCCAAGTTTTGCTACTACGCCATTTATCTTGACTTTCCCCTCGTCTATGAGTGCATCTGCGCCCCTACGAGAGCAAAACCCTGTTTGACTAATGAATTTATTGAGATTGGTTGAGGTTGGTTCTTTCATTTTTGTTTGTTTATTTTTAGATGTTTTTATAATATTTGACATATTACATACAAACGTAGTGTTTTTTTCATTTTTTTCAAAATCTTTTAAATATTAAAAAATTTGTTAATTGAAGATAATTATTGTACATTTATATCTATTCTAAACCAATTTAAGATGAAATATACCAAAAATGCTTTAATGTTTTCAGTTTTGATATTTTTGACAGCTTGTCAAGAAAGTACAAAACAACCTTGTGATAGCCATTTTATTCAAGGAAATAACTATTTGATGTTATGTGAATTTTATAAAGCACAACAAGAGTTTGATAAGGCAATTTTGGAAGACCCCAATAATGCAAATGCTTACTATGGAAAGGCAGCCATATTTTCTATTGAAGGAGATAATGATAAATCAATTAAATATTTTGATAAGGCAATTAATTTAGACAAAAATTTTACTTTAGCTTACTATGCCAGAAGTAATGCAAAAAAAATGATTGGAATGACTGCAGAAGCTTTAGAAGATTTAAAAAAAGTTAATGAGCTAAAGCCAGATTTTTATTTTTCAATCGTACAAATGGGAAGTTTAGAAGCAGAATTAGGAAATCATGTGGCTGCTATTGAGTATATTACAAAGGCAATAAAATTACAGCCAAAATCTTATTTTGCATATTTTCTTAGGGCAAATTATAAATACAGTGCGGGGGATACAAAAGGTGGAATGGACGACTTAAACGAAGTGATAATGCTAAAAGAAGATTATGTAAACGCATATTTCTATCGTGGAAGTCTTTATGGTGAGCGCAAAGAATATCAGAAAGCAATTAAGGACTTTACAAAAGCAATTGAATTGAAAGCTGATTATGCCTCTGCATACATAAACAGAGGTATGTATCAATATCATTTGAATCAAATAGACAAAGCTTGTCTAGATTTTAATAAAGCAAAAGAACTTGGAGATGCACAAGCACAAGCATATATAGATGAACATTGTAAAGGAAAAAAAGCAGTTAGCTATTTTCTCCAAAACAAAGAGTAAAATGTTAGATTATTCTTTTTGAGGGTGTAGCAAAAGTTATATTTTGTAGGGACTTCGCTTGCCCTGCCCAACATATATAAACAACACAACAACAAGTACGAAGTTAGCGAGTGTTAGATTAAAGGTATATTTTTACCACAAACATACCAAAAATAACGATTTTCTCCAAAGAATTTATATTACTTTGGAGATTGATTTTTTATCATTTGACATATTTTAACTTATAACTCACAATTCACAACTTATTTAATCTCGCATTTTTTTGAGTTGCGCTTTAATAAAATTCTTCAAACGCTCCTTAATAGTCGTCCCAACCTTCTTAATCATACTTTCTTCTGGGCGTGCTTTGAAGATTGTGTCGTGATATGCGACAGAATTATCCCTGATTTCTGTATAAAAATATGAATAAATAGACTTTCTCGTAACATTTTCTGGAAGATTGAGTTTTTTAGAATAGCCGTGATACGAAATTTCATTAGTTTCAAAGACACAACAACGGTTGAACAAGGGCGCAACTGTCTTTTCTAGCTTAGTCATATCAGCGTTCCACATTTCTAGGTCGCCATTATATTCTGGAAGCCAATTTTTGTTTAAATAAATGAGCAAATTCAGCCTGCGGTGGACGTTTTTCTCTGCATGAATATTAAAATCAATATGAATATCTAAAAAACTACCATTTCCACCTTGATGTAAGCCCGTTCCAAGATTGTCATCTGTGACAAAAACGCCTTCAATACCTGTAAGAGTAGCCATTAGCTTGGCAAATTTGTCAGACATCAACAAATTACGTAAATCTGTGAACGCCAAATGGAAATCATTGAAGTTTGCACCCTCTGATTTCTTTTCATTAAGTCCTTTATAGTGCTTTCCAAGCTGTTCTACTGTGGGAAAATTGTCGTGGAGTAGGTTGGCAAAGTCTTCATTTAGAAAATTATCTATAACAAAATGCTTATAAGGCTTCCCTATGGCAAATTCTGCCTTAGTTTGCTCTATAAAAGCAGCATCAAATATGATAGGATTAAAATCTTTTGTCATTTTATTTGTTTTTTATTGATTTATTAGCACAAATATACAAGATAAAAAACTATTTTTTTAGGAAAATCAAAAAAAGAATTCTGAAAAAACGTTGTTTTATTACTTTTTATTGAGATATTTGTAATAATTCCTACTGTTTCCAATTTTTTTTAGTAAAGTTATATTAAAATACTCCTATGAAAACCCTACATTTTGTTTTTTTACTCCAAATTTTGACTTCTTTAGTTACGTTTGGTCAAAAAAATACCCCAAAAAATGCCAATGAAGTGCTTGCAAGCATCAAAAAACAAGAAATTTCTAACGAAAATAATCCTTATAAGAGTTCCGTACAATTTATTCAGAACAAAAATCAATGGGACGAAAGTGTTTTGTTTCGTGCTTCTATTCCTAGTGGCTTTATGTTTCTCAAAAAGAATGAAATTCAATACTCTTTTTATGATAGCAGATATTTTGCAGACCACGCAACCAAAAAATCTCCCCAAACTTTAAAACTTATGCAGGAAGGTTTGACTTGCCATAGCTTTACAGTTACTTTTGAAGGTGCAAATCCAACTATAAATACGGAAGTTTCAGAAGAATTACCAGAAAAATATAATTATTTTATAGGAAATCAGCCTGAAAAGTGGGCAAGTAGCGTTTCTTCTTATCAAAAAGTAGCTTATAAAGACATCTATAAAGGTACTGACCTTATTATTTATGAAAAAAATTCTCTTCTTAAATATGAATTTGTCCTAAAAGCAGGTGAAAATCCTAAAAATATAAGAATGAAATACCAACACGCTAGTAGTTTACACATAAATGCGCAAAATGAACTCGTTATTACGACTAAATTAGGTACTATGACAGAAAAACAACCGTATTGTTATCAAATTATAAACGGAATTACAACTTTTGTACCCTCTCGTTTCAAATTAAAAGATAATATTGTAACCTTTGAACTCTATGAAGGCTATGATAAAGCGCACCCTTTGACTATTGACCCGTCTTTAGTATTCTCTTCTTATTCTGGTTCTGTTTCTGATAACTGGGGAAACACTGCAACATTTGATAATGATGGTAATTTATATGCTGGAGGGACTGTTTTTGGTGCTGATTTCCCTGTTACTACGGGAGTTTTTCAAAATACACCTCGTGGAGCAGGTGTACTTTCACCTATTGTTGCTAATTCAAAGACTACAGACGTTGGAATTATCAAATATAACGGCACAACAGGCGCACGTTTGTATATTTCTTTCTTTGGAGGGAATAGAACAGAGCTTCCTAATAGTTTGGTAGTGGATAAAGACAATAATTTACTCATTTTAGGAGCTACAAGTTCTAGTAATTTGCCCGTAACGGCTGGATGTTTGGATAATTCTTTTGCTGGAGGGACTAATACTAACTTCTTTGATAGTGAAGCAGTAGATGGAATGGACTTTTCATCTGGTGCAGACCTCTTTATAGCCAAAATAAACCCTTTGGGAACGGCTATTTTAGCTTGTACATATCTTGGAGGAAGTGGAGTAGAGGGAATAAACACAAATACTTCTACTTTTATAATGAATTATGGAGATGAATTTAGAGGAGATATTATAACAGATGCTTCTGGAGATGTATTTGTAGGAAGTTTAACGACTTCAGCGAGTATAACAGGCGTTACAGGCACTCTTTCAGGCGGTTATGACGGTCTTTTAGTCAAAATAAACAGTAATTTAACTACTATTTTATGGGGAACATACGTATCAGGCAATGGTTTTGATGGAGTTTATTCTGTAAAGCTCAATTCTTTGGGTCAAATATGTGTAGCAGGCGCAACTACAAGTACAAATTTGCCTACAACGGCAGGAGTTATCAAACCAATACGTAATAATTCTGATTCTGATGACGGATTTATAGCTAAGTATGACGCTGCAGGAGTATTTTTAGCAGGAACTTATGTTGGAACAACGCAAGCAGACCAAGTTTTTTTCATTGATATAGATACACAAGACAATATTATAGCTTGTGGACAGACTTTTGGAGCTTATCCAGTTACTGCAGGGCTTTATACAAACGCTAACGGAGGTATTTTTCTCCAAAAAATAAGTACAAATCTCACAATAGACGCTAATTCTTTCGCTACAACAATAGGTTCACCTAACTCAAACCCTAATAATGTCCGTCCTAATATAGTTCCAACGGCTTTTTTGGTAAATCAATGCAATAATATATACATTGCAGGCTGGGGAGGGATTACAAATAGTGAAAAACCTAATTATCAGCTTGCTTTTGTACAACCAAATCTCGGACAACGGACTTTTGGACTGCCTGTTACGCCTGATGCACGCCAAACAACGACTTCTGGACACAATTTTTACTTTATGGTACTTGCTCCAAGAGCTGCATCACTGCTTTATGCGAGCTTTTTTGGAAGTGGTACGACAACTGTAAGCGACCACGTAGATGGAGGAACTTGCCGTTTCTCTAAAGATGGAGCTGTTTATCATTCTGTATGCTCTTGTAAGGAAAGAAATGGTGGAAGTTTGCCTTCTGGAACTGTAAATTTCCCTGTAACAACGCCTATTACACATAATGCAGGGAATTGTAACAATGCAGCATTCAAATTTGAGTTTGGATTAAAGATAAGTTTGGATATTTTAGATGGAACCGTGAGTATTTTAACTACTCGTAAGGTTTGTTCAGACGTTGTTACGCTCAAATCACTCACCACAGGGGCAGATAATACCAAATGGGAAGTATTTAAGGGGGGAGTTTTGATTGGAACATTCCTTCAACAGCCTACTGTACAGTTTACTTTGCAAGGAGAAGGGAGTTATTTGGTTCGTTTGACTGTAAGTAGCCAAGCATCTTGTATTCAAAACGCTATTCAAGAGGAAACTTTTAATGTTTTTCTCCCTGTTTTCAGTGCAAAGGCTGATAGATTAGCAGTTTGTGCTGATGATAATCTTATAAATCTTCAAGCAACGGCTTTAAATACGTCTGGTGCGACTACTTATCTTTGGGAAGGGGATATAACTACGTTTGTTAATCCTTCTGATATCAATATAGCTAATCCACAAGTCCGTCCAACACAAGATACAACCTATACAGTAACAATAAAAGACGGAAATTGCCTTAAAAAGATACCAATTAGGGTAAAAGTAAGCCCTGCGGTGGTTTTAGATATAGAACTTTTGGTTGCAAGAGAGTGTGATTTGACTACATCAGTAAGTTTTAGAAATAAAACAACTGGAATAGATACAATGACTTGGAATATGGGGAACGGAACAGTCATAACAGGGCTTAATCCGCCGCCTTATTTCTATGGAAATGCCGCTGGAGTCTATACAATTACTATAACAGGGACAAATACTACTACTAATTGCAGTCAAACTATTACTAGGACGGTTACTGTAGGAACTTCTACAGAATTTGTGGCGAATGTTATTACTCCAGATGAGAAAGGAAAGAATGAAAAGTTTGTTTTGCCAGATAATTTGGGCAAATATAAGTTAGAAATGTTCAACCGTTGGGGTAAAAAACTCTATTCAAATGATGATTATAAGGGAGAATGGGGTTCTGGGCTAGATGCAGGGATTTATTATTACCTAATTACTTCTCCAACAGGTGTAGAATGTAAAGGATTTGTGCAAGTTTTGAAGTAAAAAATAAGCCACTCAACCTCCAAAAGTAGCCCCCTAAGAGGGAATAGTGCAAAAATAATTCAAAACAATTACTTAAAAACAATAAAATATGGCAAGTATAACCGTAATTTTAAATGAATTTCACTTAAAACTAAATGAAGAAACACGTCTGTTAATGGAATTTAATACTAAGATGCTTAATTTCTTTAACTTTTTTGAAAGAGGAGATAAACATTTAAGTATTGAATTAGATGTTTTTGCTGAAAACCTAGATGTTTTTGATAAAAAGATAGGAAATTTCATCAAGGAACGTCTAATAATAATGCAAAGTATCAAAAAAGTAGCTAAAAAGCCTAGTGCTAGCCTTCGTGATGTGGATTCACTCACTCAAAGAATTGAAAATTTGACTAAAAGAGGGCAAATTTTGAATTTAGAAGCAGAAATATTTTTTAATGAGTCTGAAACTATCAAAGAAAAGTATCTAAATTCTAAAAAATAACTTTAAAGAAGAAGAAAAAAGCTAAAAAAGATGCGCATTTTGGATAAATTATTTCACACATTATTTTTAAAATTAACTATTCAATTTGATTTATTGGGTTTTTAGAAATAATGGCAAATCCTGCTGATACTTTTGCTTTAAATGCTAAAGTAAACGATGTAAAAGATGAATTTCCTGAAGGATATGCTAATCTTTTGGTACTAGAAATAGTAACAAATGCCACAGAAATGCATGTTATTAGCAAAAAATATAGAAAATTTGTGAATAAACGTACTACTACGGCTATTGCAGTCAAAAATATGACAAAAAAGTAGAATTTTTGACTAAAAAGATGCAAAATACCAATAAAAAGATACGAATTTTTATGAAAAAGCGGAACATTAGCAGAGAAGATGGTCTTTGAATGATTATTACTACTACATGTACAGAAAAAAATCCTTATAGAATGAAAATTCTATAAGGATTTTTCTTTGTTATCAAGAATATCTATCAAGGATATTCTTAGATTACGTTAAGATAAACAAGCAGAAGGATAATAAGCCCTACTACAAGAGCAAGCGTACCTATTGCCCAAAAGAAGCTACCAGCACCATAATTACCATTTTTGTAGCCATAACCCAAGCCACCCAATAAAATAGCAAGTAGCATACAAACCAGCCCACCAATAATCAGAAATTTAGCTAGTTGTTTTAGGTTACCCGCTTTTGCTGTTGGGTTCATTTGCTTTTTGATTTTAT
>JAYVHJ010000280.1:0-3739 GCA_043771315.1 Raineyaceae bacterium | reverse complement strand
TGCGTTAGACAAATTGCTTATTTTGCACGCAGACCACGAACAAAACTGCTCTACTTCTACAGTTAGACTTGTAGGCTCGTCTCAAGCAAGTTTATATTCGTCTATTTCTGCTGGTATTGATGCACTTTGGGGACCTCTTCACGGTGGTGCAAACCAAGAAGTAATAGAAATGTTGGAAGAAATCCAAGCGGCAGGCGGAAATGCTAAATCTTTCATAGAAAAAGCAAAAGACAAAAATAGCGGTGCAAGACTTATGGGCTTTGGACATAGGGTTTATAAGAATTTTGACCCTCGTGCAAAAATCATTAAAGTTGCTGCGGACAATGTTCTTGACGCACTTGGCGTAAAAGACCCTTTGCTTGATATTGCAAGAGAATTGGAGCAAGCGGCACTAAATGATTCTTATTTTGTGGATAGAAAATTGTATCCAAACGTAGATTTTTATTCCGGGATTATCTACAAAGCCTTGAATATTCCTACAAATATGTTTACGGTGATGTTTGCAATAGGACGTTTGCCAGGTTGGATAGCACAATGGAAAGAAATGCGTGAAAATAATGAGCCTATTGGTCGTCCACGTCAGATATACACAGGCGCAACCAAACGTGATTATGTTGATGTTGCTAACCGCTAATTGAGTTATGAAATACGAGGTATGAGGTACGAAATATCAGTTACGTAAAAAAACGTACTTCGTATTTCGTACCTCGTACCTTTTCATTACCATTTTGCACTAATTACGGCTTTCATTTGCTCAAAAATCTCCCCTGCAGCAATGATTTCTCTACCAAAAATACAATCCCCTTCACCATTAAAAGTAGAAGTTTTTCCGCCTGCTTCCTGCACAAGTAGCACGCCTGCTGCCACGTCCCAAGCATTCAGATTATATTCAAAAAAGCCTTCAAAACGTCCACAAGCCACATAAGCCAAATCAACAGCAGCAGAACCAAGCCTTCTAAGTCCGTGAGTTTTTTGCATAAAATCTTTTAGAATTTCCAAATACTGTGGCATTTTTTCAAAATCATAATAAGGAAAACCTGTTGCGAGCAAACTTTCTGATAAAAGTTTTGAAGGAGAAACTGAAACACGTTTACCATTGAGGTATGCACCACCACCTTTCCACGCAGAAAAACATTCTTTTCTATTCACTTCATACACCACACCAACGACAGGCGTATTATGCTCCAAAAGTGCTACACTAATAGAAAAAATAGGTAATTGATGTACAAAATTAGTTGTACCATCAAGCGGGTCAATGACCCAATGGTATTTTTTTTCTGTTTTGAGATGATTATTTTTGTCTTCTTCCGTTACAAAGCCCGCTTCTGGAAAAATCTCTTTTAAACGTATTATCAAACGGTTTTCTGCTTCTTTATCCACAAAAGAAACAAGGTCGTTGAAACCTTTGTGTTCAATATTCTTGCGGTCAAATTGTGCATTTTGTATAGCAATAAATTCCGCAACTTCTTCTACTAACTCATTGAGCCTCAAAGAAATATTTTCAAAAAAGTCATTTATTTTCATTTATTTTTTGGTTTTTGCTTAGTTTTTCATTTCTTCTATCAGTTATGCACAGAGAAGAGATAGAATACTATTTTAAGATAAATATCACTTGAAATAATTGGAATATCCAACTATTTTTAGCAGTTTTGTTTTTAAGAAGTAAACTTACCATTATTTTCTAAATTGCTTCTAAAATTTCTTATTAATTTCTCTAAAAAAACCTAAAAATGAATTTAAAATCAATGAAAAAGATATTTTTTTTTTTACTAATGATGTTTTCTGTGAGCGTTTTTGCACAAGAAAAAACATCAGTTTCTACAACAAAAGTAAGCAAAACACCAAAAATAAAAAAAGCAAAAAAATCTAAAACAGATTTTTTGTTTACTATGACGACACAATACGGAGATATTTCGTTTATTTTGTACGACAAAACCCCCAAACATAAAGCTAATTTTTTAAAATTGACACAAGAAAAATTTTATGATAGTTTGCTTTTTCATAGAGTTATCAAAGATTTTATGATACAAGGTGGTGACCCAAATTCTCGTACTGCAGTAGCAGGAGCGGCTTTGGGTAATGGTGATGGCGGATATATGGTTGATGCTGAATTTGATGCAACACTTTTTCATAAAAAAGGGATTATTGCGGCTGCAAGAGATGGCAACCCTGCAAAAGCGTCTAGCAGTTGTCAGTTTTATATTGTGCAAGGCAAAAAAGTTGATGACAATATGCTTGACCAAATAGAAAAGAGAGGGAATTTTAAATACACGTCAGCACAGCGTGAAACCTACAAAACAGTAGGAGGAACGCCATTTTTAGACCAAAATTATACGGTTTATGGAGAAGTTTTGAAGGGTATTGAGGTTGTTGATAAAGTTGCTGATGAACCAGGCGACAGTGCGAATAGACCTACAAAAGATATTAGAATGAAGATAAAAGCAGAAAAAATGAAAAAATCTAAAATTACTAAAATGTTTGGGTATAAATATATCTAAACTCAGTTGTAAACAAAAAAGCCACTTTCATAAAAAGTGGCTTTTCCTATCTTATCTTTAAACTTTACTAAAACTAATTGGTATATTTCAAATGGCGTGCCAAACTTTTTTTTTTGGATATTTTTCTAGTTTTTTCTCTTAATTAGTGAATTTAACCCAAGTTCTTCTTTTGCGTAAACCTTAATAATGGGCTGTTCAGAAGACTAGGGCAAGTTGCCCGCTTTTATAATAACTTAATAATCAATTTCTTAAATTCGCACTTCCAACCTCTTACTTGTTTCTAAGGCTTTTATTTTATGCTTTTCTATACTCCCAATATTGCTCATAATCAAGAACTTCCACAAGAAGAAAGTGTTCACGCTTTGCGGGTTTTACGCCTAAAAAACGGTGATAAAGTACAGTTAATTGATGGAAAAGGCGGCTTTTATGAGGCAAAGCTTATCTTAGAAGGCAAAAAATGCCTTCTAAATGTTTTTTCAGAGAAAAAAGACGACAAAAGAAGTAACACATATATACATCTTGCTATTGCACCCACAAAAAATATAGATAGAATTGAATTTATGTTAGAAAAGTGCGTTGAAATAGGTATTGACAAGGTTTCTTTTCTGAATTGTCGTTATTCTGAACGCAAAAATATAAAATTAGAAAGACTAGAAAAAGTGGCAATACAAGCAATGAAGCAATCTTTGAAAACTTTTTTGCCAAAAATAAATGAAATGATAGATTTTGACAAATTTTTATCACGTCAAAATGCTGAAAATCAGTTATTTATAGCACATTTGGAAGCAACAGAACGCAAACTTTTTTCAAAAGAAGTTTATCAGTTTTTTGAAAATAATCAACAAAACAATCCTCCAAATCCTAGTTTTTGTATGCTTATTGGTGCGGAAGGCGACTTTTCTCCACAAGAAATAGAACAAGCAAAACTGAAAAATTATTTGCCTGTTTCTTTGGGTGAAAGCCGTTTGCGTACGGAAACCGCAGGCATTTATGTGTGCCAAACCATAGAAATAATTAAGCAATTATTTTAGATAAAATTACAGTAAAAAAATAATCAAAGAAGTAATAACAACGAAGTTGTTTAGGATTATAAAAAATTTCCAAAAAAAGGTTGTATTTTTGGGTACGAAACTAAAAACACGTACTTTTATGGAAATCTTGAGCAAAGATACAATTTATACTTATATTTTACCAAATCTTCAAATAGGTTCTGCTGGCAAATATTTAGAACTAGATTTTAC
>JAYVHJ010000279.1:0-7744 GCA_043771315.1 Raineyaceae bacterium | reverse complement strand
ACTTAACTTCATTCCTAAGCCTTATTATAATAAATATTCATATTTTTTAAAGGAATACAATCTATAATATATTATGTAACTTGTTGATTTATAATATTTAAAAATTAAAGCTAACCATTATATGTCCATCTCTTACCCCTCAAAACTGTCCATAGTATTGTTATTAAGTCTTTCTCTTTTTTTAGTATTACTTTTGTACTTAGATTTAATACAAATTACCGCTTAAAATCCAAACAGCAATGATTTTGCTTGCTATTATGAATGTGTCCATTCAATTTAATATGGGTACTTTCACAAGATGGGCAAATTGGCATAAAATAAAAAATTAAATTGACTTGGTTTTTCGCTAAATTACGAAAATTTTTCCAGCATCACTTGCTTAACACTACCCAATTTAATATGAGTACTCTGACAAGATGGGCAAATTAACATAAAAATAAATATTTAAATTAGTGTTTTTTTTGCTAAATTACAAAAAAACCACCATTACTTGCTTAACACTACCTATTTTATGATTATACAAGTAAAAACTAAAAAAGATTTAGAAAATTTCTATAATTTTAGCTCAATACACTACAAAAATACAAAAAAATCCTTTTTGGAAAACTGTTGACTATGCTTTTTTCATTTACCAAAAAAACAACCAAATACTAGGCAGAATAGCTGTTGTTGTGCCAAAAGAAAACCCTGAAAATGCCAGTAAGAATGCAAATTTCGGTTTTTTGAATGTATTGATAATCAAGAAATTGCAGCAGCATTATTTGCGGCAGCAGAGGATTTTGCGAAAAAATTTCATTCAAAAAATCTTAGCGGACCTTATAATCCTTCCATTAACTACGAATTGGGGGTTTTGGTAGAGGGATTTGAGCGTGAGCCTTTTTTTATGATGAGCTATAATTATGCTTTTTATGATAATTTAATTAAAAAGTGTGGTTACGACAAGCAAGAAGACTTTTTTTCGTATTTACTTTCTCCCAAAGATTTTGTAGAACATCAAAAACTCCTTAAAGTCAAGCATAAAATAGAGGGAAATCCTGCCATAAAACTACGTAATCTGGATTTGAAAAATATAGAAAAAGAAACAAAAACAATGTTTGACATCTATAATGATGCTTTTTTGCATCATTTTGGATTTGTGGCTTTTGAGAAAGAGGAGTTTAAGTTTATGTCAAAAGATATGCTTCAAATCATTAATCCTAAATTTTTGAAAATTTTATATCTTGACAATGAGCCTGTTGCCTTTATTTTGGCACTTCCTAATCTTAATAAAATTCTGAAAAAGCTCAAAAATGGCAAATTGTTTCCGTTTGGTATTTTGCAGTTTTTATTTATGAAGAGTTCTATTGATGAGGTGAGAGTTATCAATGTGGCAGTTAAGCAAAAGTACCAACATCTAGGTTTAGGGGCGGTTTTGTATTATGCTATCTTTGAAGAAATGAAAAGACATCAATACAAAATTGGGCAACTATCTTGGGTGGCAGAAGACAATCAAGCAATGATAAAAGCCATAGAACAACTTGGCGCAACCAAAGAAAATACTTATAGCGTTTATCAGAAAGCATTGTGAAGCCTTCTGATAAACGCTATTTTTGAAAAACCTAAAAACCATTTATCATATTAAATGCTCCCCAATGAATGGGTGCAGGATATTGTGCTTTTATCTCTTTTTGCGCTTCTCTAAAAGCGACACTTTTGCTTTGATGTTTGAGCAACTTTTTATAAAAAGCAACCATCATTTTTTGCGTGATTTCGTCATCAACTTTAAACAAACTAAACACGACCGTTTGCGCTCCCGCTATCAAAAATGCCCTTTGTAAGCCATAAATTCCCTCGCTCACATTAGCAGTTGCATTTGCACCTGCGCCTGTTTCACAAGCAGAAAGCACCACCAATTGCGTTTTGGTGAGTGGCAAAAATAGTGCTTCTTGTGCCGTCAAAATACCTTCTTTACTTTGGTAATCCTTGTTTTCATTGGCAAAAAGTTCTCCAGCATTGCTCATTAACAAACCAGAATACAAAAGCGGATTTTGATATATTTGATTAGAATTATAAGAAGTCAAAGCTTTATTTCCTGCATCAAAAAAACCGTGTGTAGCAATATGTAAAATAGTAGGATTTTGTACTTTTTTAAGTTTTTCCTCTGTGGCATCTTCCTTAGAAATTTGTTCAGATTTGATTTTTTGTGTCAATAAAACTGCTTGTATCTTGTCTATTTCTTTTTGTGTTCCTTGCAAATCTTTTATATCTTTATTTTTTGCGCTGGTATTTTTAGGATAAAACAAAGGATTCCCAATCAGATAAATATTAGGGATTTCTGCCTGATTTTCTGTTTTGTTCTCTTGTTTTTCTATTTCTTTTGGTTGATTTTTCTTGAGATTTTTCTTAAAATTACTCTTTACTTCTTTGGATTTTGTAAGCAAAAGTGTTGTATCTGTTATATTTGCCTTATTTGTAGAAGTTAGGTACACAATTTCTTGGTAATCAAATACATATTTTGTACCATTTTGCAAAGCACTCACGTTTATTTCGTGGTAAAGTCCGTCTGGTGAGAAAAAAACAACTTGATTTTTAGCATCTTTTCCTGCTTGTTTGGTAATTTCTTTGTCTATTTTTTCCCACAACTTTTTGTAAGAAAACTTATCTTTTTGCGCTTTAAACCTGATTTTATTTTTGAAGAAAATGATCATATCTTCCATTTCTCTACCATTATCAAAAAGTACCAAAACAGGATTTTCTATTGTTTTTGGAGACAAAATAAGTCCTGCATAATAAACAGAATCTGTCCCATTGATGCCATTTGCCCTAAAACGCACTATTTCTAACGCAATTTGATTTTTTTGCAACCTTTTCTGAATGGTTTTCCAATCATTTTTTTCTCCAGTTTTGCCTTGCATTTTTTGAAATGCTTTATTATTTTGGCTTAATTGTTTTTCCAAATTATCTGCTTTTTCACTCAATTTCAAAATTTCTTTTTCATTCTCTTCATAATCATTCAAAAGTGGCGCAAGTTGTTCCTTTGCGCTTATCCATTGCTGATACACGAGAGAATCTTGCCCAATATTCATTATACTTTCTTGGGTGTTTTTTGCATATTTTAATAATAATCCTTTTGAAGAAAGGGCATAATTATACATTTCTCCAAGTGCATTGATGTTAGTTTTAGCATTATTTTTTGAAGTCGTAGCACTTGCAGTAGTGGTTGCCACCAAATTAAAAAACTCAAAATCTGGCTGCATACTTGCCCAATATTTCTCTTTTTCTGTCGCACTCATCACAGGAAAAAACTTCTCCACAAACTCCAAATAGCTGTTTAGGTTTTCTTTGAGCATCAAATAAGCCTTTTCAGGCGCATTTTGTATGAATGCTATTTTGGCTAATTTGCTTTGAGATTTGAGATAAAAAGGGTGCTTTTTATCAAAAATTTTCTTATAAATTTCTCCCGCTTTCTCATAATGCGTTTGTGCCTCTGTATAGTTTTTTGTTTTAAAAGCTACTTCACCTTGCAAAAGTTTGAGATTACCCAGTTCCAAATTTTTCTTGTTTTTATCATCTAAAAGTACGTTTTCAGCCTCTAAAAGTGTGCTTTGTGCTTTTGACAAACTAGCAAGACTATCTTGTTTGAGATACAAAATACTTAATTGCTTCAAAAAAGTCGCATAAAGCGGGTTTTTCTCTCCCAAATTTTCTTTAATTTTTGTTTTACGGTTTTCTAAAATTTCTATTCCTTGAGAAATATTTTTTGGATTTATTTGTGCATTTAATGCTATTTTTTCTATCAAAACTGCCACCGTTGCAGCATTTTCTGCGCCCAAAACTGTGGTTTTTATATCCAAACTCTTTTCCAAAAGTTGTTCTGCTTTCTTAAAACTATGAATATGTTGGTAATAATCAGCCATTATTTGCAAATAATTAGCATAAATAAGCGTATTTTCACCATAAGTTTTCTTAATATTTTTGTCTAATTGCGCACCAATTTCTGAAGTTTGATCATATTTTCCATACAACAAATTTATCCTCATAAGTTGTTGTAGTGCAGAAATATTTTGCATACTTTGCGCCCCAAATTTATTCTCATAGCCTTTCATTACTTGTGTAAGTGTTTTTTCAGCTTTTCCAAAATTGCCTTTCATCAGTGCAATTTGTGCATTTACTTCACCAGATGCTACTATTGAGGCATCAGCACCCTGATTTTTTTGTATGATTTTTGCCGTTTGCCTAAGCAATTTGTCTGCCTCTGCTTTTGCACCAACTTGTGCCAACGTGTTAGACCAAACAAGCAAGGCTGCAGCATATTCCATTGAGTTTCTGCCTGCTTTTTTACGCAAAATCTTGCTTGCCTCTTCTATTGTTTCTAGAGATTTTGTATAATCTCCTTTTTTGGTCAGATAATTAGCTTTTTGCACCAAAAACAAACCAAAAGCCGTATTTTTCTTGTCTGAATATTGCTTTAAAAGTTGTTTTTCTAAACTTTCAATATATTTCAAAGAATTATCATAACTTTCTGTAAAAGTATAATAATCAATAAGATAGCTTTGTATTTCTGCATATTTTTTGTGCGTAGGGATTATCTCACCAAGTACAGTTTCCGCAGGATTTAAGGCATAAAAAACCTTTGTATTAGGCAATTCACTTGTATTCTTCACCAAAAAATCAGCTTCTTGTATTTGCATACGTGCCGTTAGCGGTGCTTGTGAGACATTTCCATACAAATCTTGATGGATTTTTACCATTTGTGTCATTTCTTTTTTAGCTTGCGTAATGTCTTCTGCTGTTTGGAGGTTGTGCAAAGCAAACAATTTAGTTAAAATATTGAGCCTCAAAGGGTGATTTTCTGGCAAAATATCACTAGAAATCATTAGCAAATTTGCTAACATTTCTTTTGCTTGTTGCTTTTTTTGCTTTGCCAAAAGCTTCTCTACTTGTAATATTTCTTCTTCTATTTTGTAGATATTTTGTGGCTTATGATAGTTTAAAAGTGTTTTTTCATAAACTTCTTTGATTTTATTTTTAGATGGTTTTGCATTATTTGCCAAACTATCTTCCAATTTTTGTTCCAATGAAATTGTATTTTTGGTGTTTTCAGCGACATTCAAAGTATCATTTTCATTATCTTCTTTGTCATCATCTTTGTCTTCTACAACTAGCGTTTGTATTGTTTTTTTGTCTTTTGATTTTTTGATTTTAGTTTGATGTTGCAACACTTTCAAACGTGCCTTCAAATTTAGATGATGACTTGGTTTTGTAGTTTGTAATGCTTCCAAAAAGGTTTTTTGCATTTTTTCTGTGCTTTTTGTCTGTTCATTATTTAGTCCTTTCAAAAGCAAAAACTGATTGTATTCTGGCGTTTTGCTACCAACTATTTTTTTAATAATCTTGGAATTTACTTCAAAAAGTGTATCAGCTTTATTATAATCCCCTTTTTCAGAAGTTAGTTGTGTCGCATACGTAAGCATACGAGCATATTGTTGTTCTCTGTATGAAATGTCGTTGCTAGTTGGTTTTTCTGTATTTTTGAGATAATTTGTTTTTTTGTTGAGCTTATTTTTCCAAAAAGGCAAAAGCCAAGCAAAATTCTGATTAGCTTTTTTGAGGTTTCCTGTTTGTAAAAGTGCTTGTGTGGTGCGTGTAGCCACTTCCGCAAGCAAGAGAGAATCTTTTACATTTTCTTTCTGTAATACTTCTTGGATTTGTGTTAGAAGTTCCGAAGCCTCACGAGGGCTTCCATATTGCAAATAAATATCCGCAATATGTGTCATTACAAGCGTGTAAGAAGTATAATTTTGTGTTTTGAGCTTTTCTGAAAGAGGCTTTAGAAGTCTAATATTTTGCGCCATTTCTGGATAACTCCCACGAGATTCTGCAAGATTTGTTTTGAGCAAAACCGCCCAAATTTCTGCTAATGACAATATTTCTGGAGCTATTTTTTTCTTTTCTGAAATCTTTTTTTGTTCTTTTTCAATGTTTTCAAGTACTTTTTCATACTTTCCAGCACGCAAAAGGTCTATAGATTTTGGGAAATAATTATGAATAGTTTGCGCTTTCAAATCAAAAACTAAAAAACTATTTAGAAACAGGCTAGAAAGTAGGCTAAAAAATATAGAAAAGCCTTTTAAAGATAAGTTACGCATTATTTTTGAATTTTATGTTGAGTTGTTTTGTGATGCAAATTAACATAAAAAAAATACATAAAACATATTTTTCTTTATTCAAAAAAGAAGACTTCACTTAATGTGGAGTCTTCTTTAGGTTAGGAACAGAAATTAAATAACGTAATAATCAAAGGTTTAAATTCGTACCTCTTATTTCGTACTTCTCCTTACTGTGCTATATGTATTACTTTTTTTGTTTCAAAAAATTCTTCATCAAAAAATTTACTTAGCTCAAATGTCTTGTAAGGGCGTTTTAGTGCTGTTAATTCTTCTTTCAAATCTCCACCTTTGAGGTGTAAAATACCATTTTTGAGAGAATTGAAGTTGTTTTTGCTGATTTTTCCACGCACCCAACTCTGAAATTCTGCACTATTTGTAACGGCACGACTTACCACAAAATCATAATAATCATTATTAAGTGTTTCTGCTCTTGCGTGTGTAGTGCGCACATTTGTAAGCCCCAAACCTTCTACAACGGCATCTACTACTTTTAATTTTTTGCCAATAGAATCTACAGCGTGAAAATTGACTTTTGGAAACATAATAGCCAACGGAACAGTAGGAAAACCACCTCCTGTGCCTATATCAAGCACTTCTGTCTGGTCTGAAAACTGTATAACTTTCGCAATTCCGAGTGAGTGCAAGACGTGGCGTTCATAAAGCGTGTCAATATCTTTACGAGAAATAACATTTATTTGTGTGTTCCAGTGTTTGTAAAGCCCTTCTAATTGCTCAAATTGTGTATTTTGCTCTTCTGAAAGGTCTGGAAAGTATTTTTTGATTATTTGCATAAATGGGGATTTTTCTATGAATTTGCTTCTTCGTATATTTCAAATATTGCTTTTGCTTTGTTTATGTTTTGCAAGGCTCTTACTTCATCAAATCTTTGTAACCCGTTATAATCAGCAAAATTTCTTTCTTTTCTCAAGTCATCTAGGTAAACTCCTATTGTTGTGAGGTTACCAGCAGAAATATTGAGTTTATCAACAATGTCATCATCAGCAATTTTAAGTAAACTAATAAAATCTTGGTGAAATGAGCCATCAGCTTTTCTGTAGCCTGCTTTGATTTTAAGAATATTAAAAACGGCATAATATGCCCTACTAATAGCACTTCTGTAATGTGTTTCTGTATTTTGTTTGCATAAATCTTCTGCCAAACGTAAATAATCTCGCCAGTTAAACACCATATTTACTTTGAAAATCAAGTGTTAGAAAATAGATTACAGCAGGCACTTTAATTATTTCTATAAGTGCGGGGTCGTGAAACAGAAGCCTATTTCGTTGGAACATAGTTGGGCTATCTATGCCTGTGAAGATTTTTACCACAAGTGAGCTATGATATTCTTCTACATCAGTACTTACAGATTGCTCAAAAACGGCATTTTCAAAATACTGCACAATAATTTCTTTGATTTTGGGCAATGCCGCCACCAAAAGTGGGTGTTTTTGTAGAAAATCTTCTACTTCATTTCCCACAACTGTCAAATTATCATCTATTTCTTTCATTATTTTTATGTTTTAATTTTTGATAAAACAAATTTTTTGCGCTAATCAGTTCCATTTTAAGGTTTTAGAGTATTTTTTGATTATTTG
>JAYVHJ010000278.1:0-5920 GCA_043771315.1 Raineyaceae bacterium | reverse complement strand
CCAAAACATATTCAATGAAAAAAGTCCCTTTAAATGATTTGCACGAAAAAATAGGTGCTAAAATGGTTGATTTTGCAGGTTTTTATATGCCTGTTCGTTATTCTTCTGATAAAGAAGAGCATTTTGCAGTACGTGAGAGCGTGGGCGTGTTTGATGTGTCACACATGGGCGAGTTTGTCATCAAAGGAGAAAAAGCACTTGATTTAATTCAGTATGTAACTTCTAATGATGCCGCCAAACTTGTCAATGGGAAAGCGCAATATTCTTGCCTACCAAATGAAACTGGCGGTATTGTAGATGATTTGCTTGTCTATAAAATAGCAGATAATCATTATTTTTTGGTCGTGAACGCCTCAAATATTGATAAAGATTGGAATTGGATTTCTCGTTGGAATAAAGAAAAAGGCTTTAATGCACAAATGGAAAATGTATCAGACAAGATGAGTTTACTTGCTGTACAAGGTCCTAAGGCACTTTTAACACTTCAAAAACTGACAAAAGTTAATCTTTCTGAAATTGAGTATTATTCATTTAATATAGGCGAAATAGCAAGCGTGAATGATGTAATTATCTCTGCTACAGGCTATACAGGCGCAGGAGGTTTTGAATTATATATCAAAAATGAGGACGTTGAAAAAGTCTGGAATGCTGTTTTTGAGGCTGGAAAGGAGTTTAATATACAACCAATTGGCTTGGGCGCACGTGATACATTGCGCTTAGAAATGGGCTTTTGTCTTTATGGCAACGACATAGACGACACGACCTCGCCACTAGAAGGCGGTTTGGGCTGGATAACCAAATTTACCAAAGATTTCGTAAATGCTGAAAATATCAAAAAACAAAAAGAAACAGGCGTTTCTCGTAAATTGGTAGCATTTGAGATTGCAGAAAAAGGTATTCCCCGTAGTCATTATGCCATAGAAAACGCACAAGGAGAAAAAATAGGAGAAGTTACGTCTGGTACAATGTCGCCAAGCCTAAACAGAGGTATTGGAATGGGTTATGTCAAAACAGAATATGCAGGTTTGGGAAGTGAGATTTTTATCAATATCAGAGATAAAAAATATGCCTCCAAAGTAGAAAAATTGCCGTTTTTCAAGAAATAATTTTTTGAATTATGAATTGTGAATTTTAAATTGTGAATGAATACAAAAATATTACTTATGAAGTTAGATGTTTCCATCTAAAATATCAAAAATAAATTTTAAAAAAATACGACAAATGTCGTATTTTTTTGTTAAATAGTTTTTTGTTTTCATTCACAATTAAAAAATTACAATTCATAATTCCTTAATATTTTTTCAACTTTTAAATCAAATCTATAATGAAACATTTATTTTTTACTTCATTTATTTTTGCTAATATTCTGCTTTTTGGTATGCCTACGTATGTATTTGCGCAAGGAGAAAGCAATATTTGGTATTTTGGCAACAAAGGTGGTTTGGATTTTTCTGAAACTGAGCCAAAGGTAATTTCTAATAATATGCTAAGCACCACAGAAGGTTGCGCCACTATCAGCAATGAAAAAGGGCAATTGCTTTTTTACACAGATGGCATTTCTGTCTGGAATAAAGAGCATAAAGTTATGCAAAATGGTGTAGGACTTAAAGGCAATGTGTCTTCTACCCAATCTGCCATTATTGTCAAAAAACCTTTATCAAAAGATTTGTATTATATTTTTACGGTTGATGTAGTTGATACCAAAAGTGTGACTAGCAATGGTTTGCAGTATTCTATTGTGGATATTTCTAAGCAAAATGGTTTGGGAGAGATTGTAGAAAAAAATATTTCTGTAATGGCATCTGTTACAGAAAGAATCACAGGGGTAAGGCACAAAAATAACCGAGATGTTTGGATTATCTCACATCTCTATGGAAATGATACTTTTGTTGCTTTTTTATTGACAGATAAAGGTGTTAATTTAAGTAATATCATTAAATCTAATGTTGGTTTGGTACATAGTAGCGACAATGACGACAATAGCATTGGCTATTTAAAAGTGTCACCAAATGGTCAAAAACTTGCTGTAGCTATTAAATTACAAGATATGTTTCAGCTTTTTGATTTTAATTATGAAACAGGCGAGGTAAAAAATCCTATTACTATCAAGCAAAAAGCAAAGAGTTTTAGTTATGGTCTAGAATTTTCTTCTGATGGTACAAAACTTTATACTTCCAATATTTTTGAGAAAGGACTTTATCAATATGATATTTCTTCAGGCAAAGAAGCTGATATTATGGCATCAGAAACGCAACTTGCCATAGAAGATAATTTTTTGGGTGCTTTGCAACTTGCCATAGATGGCAAAATTTATGTTTCTGTACACGACAGAAACTATTTGGGCGTTATCAATCACCCCAATAAAAAAGGAAAAGATTGTGGATATACTTCAAAAGCTATTGATTTGGGTAGCGCAAAAGCACAATTAGGGCTTCCTACTTTTGTTCAGACTTACTTTGAATATAGCGAAAATCTACAAAAAATCACAAGCAAAACTGGTAAAAAAGTGAAAATTGGAGAAACTTTTAGTAAGGTTATTCTTTTTGATTTTGATAAATTTGTCATCAAACCTGAATATTTCCAAACTTTAAACGAGTTGGTAGAATTTTTGAACGCCTCTCCCAACATCAATATAGAAGTAGCAGGACACACAGACAATGAGGGTTTAGATGCTAAAAATATGGTTTTATCCAATAATAGAGCCAAAGCAGTTGCCAATTATCTTATAAAAAAAGGCATCAACCAAAAAAGAATTATTTCCAAAGGATTTGGGAAAAGTCAGCCCGTTGTCAAAAATGATACCCCAGAAAACAAAGCACTCAACCGCCGTATAGAATTTTTATTGAAAAATAACTAAAACCGTTTACTCACTCCTAATAAATAACTGACAATTTGTCAGCCATTTTATAATTGGCACAACCATTGATATTTGATTGTTAAATTAGTATTTATAAGAATATTAAAACAAAAAATATCAACAAATTAAACCTACAAATTACAATGGGAAAGATAATAGGAATTGATTTAGGCACTACCAACTCTTGTGTAGCCGTTATTGAAGGCGGAGAACCAATAGTTATTGCAAATTCAGAAGGACGTAGAACAACACCCTCAATAGTTGCTTTTTTGAAAGATGGAGAACGCAAAGTAGGTGATTCTGCCAAACGTCAGGCAGTTACAAATCCAGAAAATACCATTATGTCTATTAAAAGATTTATGGGTAAAAAGTTTTCTGAAGTAAGTAATGAGCTTCGTGGCATTTCTTATAAAGTAGAACAAGGAAATAATGATACCTCTCGTGTACGTATAGGCGACCGCCTTTATACGCCACAGGAGCTTTCTGCAATGATTTTGCAGAAAATGAAGACAACTGCTGAAGATTATTTGGGTGTAACAGTTGATGAAGCTGTGATTACTGTTCCTGCGTATTTTAATGATGCAGAACGTCAAGCAACCAAAGAAGCAGGGCAAATTGCAGGTTTGACAGTACGCCGTATTATTAATGAGCCAACTGCAGCGGCACTTGCCTACGGACTTGATAAACGTAATAAAGATATGACTGTTGCCGTTTTTGACCTTGGTGGTGGTACTTTTGACGTATCAGTTTTGGAAATGGGTGATGGTGTTTTTGAAGTAAAATCTACTAATGGAGATACACACTTAGGTGGTGATGATTTTGACCAAAAAATAATAGACTTTTTGGCAGAAGAATTTAAAAAAGACCACCCAACAGTGGATTTACGGAAAGACCCAATGGCTTTGCAACGCCTAAAAGAAGCTGCTGAAAAAGCTAAAATTGAGCTTTCTTCTTCTACAAGTACGGACATCAATTTGCCTTACATTATGCCTATTGATGGTGTGCCTCAACACATTACAAAGCAAATGACTCGTGCTAAATTTGAGCAACTTTGTGATGACCTTATCCAACGCACACTTGAGCCTTGTCGTAAAGCTATGAAAGATGCAGGTATTACTATTGACAAGATAGATGAAGTTATTTTGGTTGGTGGTTCTACACGTATTCCACGCATACAAGAGGAAGTAGAAAAGTTTTTTGGTAAAAAACCTTCAAAAGGGGTTAATCCTGATGAAGTGGTAGCACTTGGTGCGGCTATTCAAGGTGGTGTTTTCACTAACGAAATCAAAGATGTTGTTTTGCTAGATGTTATTCCTTTGTCTTTGGGTATTGAAACAATGGGTGGTGTTTTCTTCAAATTGATTGAGGCAAACACAACTATCCCAACTAAAAAATCTGAAACTTTTTCTACAGCATCAGAAAACCAGCCTTCTGTGGAAATCCACGTATTGCAAGGTGAGCGTTCTATGGCAAAAGATAACAAAACTATTGGGCGTTTCAATTTGGACGGTATTCCGCCTGCGCCACGTGGCATTCCGCAAGTAGAAGTTACTTTTGACATTGATGCGAATGGTATTTTGAATGTTTCTGCTAAGGATAAGGCAACCAATAAGGAGCAAAAAATCCGTATTGAAGCATCTTCTGGGCTTACTGATGCAGAAATTCAGAAAATGCGTAATGATGCAAAAGCAAACGAAGCAACGGATAAAGCTGAAAAAGAGAAAGTTGATAAACTAAATACAGCTGACCAACTTATCTTTAATACAGATAAGCAGTTGAAAGAATATGGCGACAAACTTTCTGCACCAAACAAAACAGCTATTGAAGAGGCACTTGCAAAAGTGCGTGTAGCGCATAGTGCGCAAGATATTGCTACGCTTGATGTTGCGTTGGAAGCTCTGAATAATGCTTGGAGTGCTGCATCTCAAGAAATGTATAATGCCTCAAATGAAGCGCAAAATGCACAAACAGAAAACGCTACAAACAACGGAAATACTAATCCAAATGGTGATACTACGACTGGTAGCACATCAAAAGATGATGTAACAGATGTTGATTTTGAGGAAGTGAAAAACTAATTTTTAATTTTCTTGATAATTATCAAAATAAATACACAAAAACCTTTTCAAATTTTGGAAAGGTTTTTGTGTATTTTTAGTATATTTGCTTTTGAATGATTTATCAAAAACATACCAAAAATGTATGGAAATTTCGCCAACAATCCTGCAACTTCTTATAAAACTATGCAATATTAACAAAAAATTGCGTTGGCAAATCCGTTGTACTTATGTGGAGGCATCAGGAGAGGCAATTTTATATATTATTTTCTATGAAAATGTGTCTAGTGTTCAGAAAGGCACTATTGCTTTCAATGAAAGTAGTTGGGAAATAGTCAATTTTAGGTATTCGGGCTATTCTTTGGAGTATTCTACACAAAACTCCGCACAAAATCCAGATAATTTGGTAGATTTGTTGCTTGACTTAATCAATTATGAAAAATCATTATGTGAGTTGTAAATAAAATATAATTTATTGATTATCAAATAATAAAAAAACAAAAAACTACTTAGAAAAGTCCTAAATAGTTTTTTGTTTTTTTATTAATCAATACTATGGACAGTTTTTAGGCTAAATTTTGCAAAAAGCACTTAGAATGTTATTTTTGTTTTGCAGACCAAAACAACTAACCCTAAGTGCTATGAAAACATTGATAATTTTCAGTACAATATTAGAGAAAATGAACAACATATCCAAACCATTTTCTAAATTTTTATATTCCTTATTAGTGGCATTTTTATCAGGTAAAGGCAGAAATAACTTTCTGCATTTATCTCGTTGGGCAAATATTAGTGCAAAAACCTTGAGTAGAAACTTTAGAAAATCTTTTGATTTTAGTAAGTTTAATAGTCTTTTGGTTGATATTTTTTATCCTAACCAAGCATTTATTATAGCCATAGATTGCTGCTACATTGCTAAGAGTGGCAAAAACAGTTACGGTTTGGGTAAGTTTTGGAGTGGTTGCTTGCAAAAAGCTGTTAAAGGTTTAGAAATCAGTGTTATAGC
>JAYVHJ010000277.1:0-11377 GCA_043771315.1 Raineyaceae bacterium | reverse complement strand
TGGTGAGCAAAATGGGAAACTTGCTGAAAAAGAATATTACACAGACCTAACCGCTATTTTATTCCCCAAAAACAAGGTTTACGCACTTGCTTTTGGCATTTTGGAGCAAAGCAACCTGCGTGCTATTCAGTTTCGTAGTCAGGGTGGGGCTGGTATAGGGTTTCATATATTCAATAAACCTAATAATATGCTTTCTCTTACGAATGTTATTATCCACGAAAAGACTGATTTTCAAGATGATACCAAAAAAGAGACCATAGAACTTGCCCGAAATTCTACTCGTTTGAAAGGAAAGCATACGCTTATTTCCAAAAAACTTGTTATTTCTCACGTTAGTTTTATGCAACCTTCCATTACAGACATCAAAAATTTGCGTTGGAACACACTCCTAACGCTGGAAGTGCCTATTACTAATATTTTGCGCTTTCGTGTTACGTATGAACGCTTTTATGAAAGTATTGTTGTGAATAACCGTAAAAACAATGATACACGCCTTGTGGTGGGTTTGGCTCTCGCAAATTTCTAATATTTCTGAATTACTTATAATCCTAATTCTCTTTTTATGCCTATGATTTTATTGGGTGAAATTAACCCTTTCTGTAAATCTTTAATGGTCAAATTGTTTGATTTACTTTTGAAAAGATATGTTTTAAACAGGAATTTACTTGCTTCAATATTAAAATTTTCTTTGTGTTTTTCAATAAGGGTTTTAGTAACAATATCAATACGTTCTTTAATTATTTCATAAGAATTTTGAAGTTCCTCTTTCCATTTTCTGATTTCTGCCAAATAGTTTTTAATTTCAGGCTCGTCAATATATGAGAGTTTATCAAGTTGCTTGTCTATTTCATCAAATGGCATATTATTCCAATTTTTTGCTTTTAATATAGGAATTTGCCATTTTTTTTGTTCCTCTTTCCAATAATCACGTTTAGCCTTAACTTGATGAATTATAAATCCTGGAAGTTCTATTGCAGTCAGGTAATTTCCGTGACAAGCACCTGTATCAATTCCATAAGTATTGTTGTGTATTTTTGGAGTATCTCCTACAACGTGATGCCCATAAATGATGGGCTTAGTTCCTGTATAAAATTCTGTCCACGTTTTTTCAGCAGGATATATTTTTTCTAAATACCTGCTTCCTGATGTTGAGCCACACAATACTTCGTCCTTTTGTTGTTCAATTTCTTTGTCATGTTCAAAAAATGCGTGAATTATAATTGCTTCTTCTGTTTCATAATAGTAGGAAAGTGTATCTAACCATGTCAAAAAAACTTTATAGTCATTTTCAAATTGTACTTTCACAATTTCTTGGGCATAGTTTAAAATGCCGTTTTGATGTTTCCTTTCGTGATTTCCCATCAAAACTATGCTATTAGGTCTATTCAAAAAATATTCATAAACCTCCTTTGATTTATTTCCCCTATCCACCACATCACCAAGTGAGATAAGAATATCATTCTCTGTTAAACCAATTTTTTCTGTTAATTCAATTAACTCATCAAAACAACCGTGAATATCTCCAATAATAAATTTCCTCATAAAATATTTTTATATATTATTCCTATCAACGTAATTGATAATTTGTAATTGAACTTACTCTCCTTCTTTTTTCTTTTTCTTAAAAAGTGGGTCATCTTCATCAGTAGAATCTGCTTTGATTGGTTCTTTGGGGATATATTTGCCCAAACCGTTGCATTGTCTGCAAACTTTCATTCCATCACCTTTGCAAATGGCACACAAAGCCGTCCCCAAACATACATTACATTTGCCATTTTCACAAGCTGGACAGTCTTCTTTGGTTTTTTTGATAGTACCTTTTCCATAACAACGTATGCAATCACCATAGCCACGACATTGCATACATTTGCCCTGATAACAATGATAAGCATTGCAATAGCCTTCAAAACCACTGCCTCTTTTTTTGTCTAATCCTTTTGTTTTGGGGGCTTTTATGGCTAACGCCCTGCTATAATGAAGTCCCATACATTTTGTACAACGCAAAGAATCTTCTTGTAGGCGTGAATATGTTTGTAAATCTTTGTTGGCGTGCGTATATTTTTCAAATTCAGCATCAAGAAGATATCCTCCAAATAGTAAAAATAGCACAAAAATAGGTTTTATATAAGTAGCGTTCATAAAAATTTGAAGGGAATATAAGTTAAAAAATAATTGTGTTAATTCTATTACAAATTTACGTTATTTTTTTAGTAGTTGGAACATTTATTAAAAGTTTTGAAAATAATCAATAAATATAACTACCTTTTCTTATAATAAGTAGGTAACTTCTAATAAAGTTGAAATATTTTATAATTTTATTTCTTTGATTATCAATAAGATAAAAAATATTTTTGATTAATTTTTGAAATTTCTAAAACTTTTTTAAATATTTTGAAACTTTTTTTGTGGTAATAACGTATCTCTAATTGCATAGTGTTCAATTTTTGTTTAACTGGAAAGAGATGTCAAATTTTTGGCATCTTTTTTTTCATTTTATAGCTGTTACTTTTAGCTATTCTCAGAACAATTTTTAATGAATACACTACTCTCTCGGCTAGAAAAGCAACTATTTACAAGAAAAACTGCTGGAAATCTCCGCATTTTGCGTACCAAAACACAAGATATGATAGATTTTTGTTCTAATGATTATTTAGGGCTTTCTCAAAGTAAAATTCTCCAAAAAAATACAGAAACTGAAGTTTCACAAATAGAAAATTATCAGCTTGGCGCAACTGGCTCACGTTTGGTGTCAGGCACACACCCTTATATGTGTGCATTGGAAACTTATTTGGCTGATTTGTTTTGTGGCGAAAGTTGTTTGCTGTTTAATTCTGGTTATAGTGCTAATTCTGCACTTATTGCCACTATTTCACAAAAAAATGATGTCTTGATTTGTGATGAACTCGTTCACGCAAGCCTAAGAGAAGGCACAAAACTAAGTTTTGCTAAAAATTATTACTTCAAACACAATGATTTAGCTGATTTGGCTAAAAAACTTACACTTTCAGAAACCACAACAGAAAATCAAACATGTGAAAAATTTGTAATTATTGAATCTGTCTATTCTATGGACGGAGATTTTGGAGATATTTTAGGCATTTCTGCCGTTTGTAAGCAGTTTGGCGCACATTTGATTGTAGATGAAGCGCATAGTACAGGGATTTTTGGAGAAAATGGCAAGGGGCTTTTTTGTGAGAAATTCCCTAAAAAAACAGTTCAAAATATTTCTGAAAATGATGTTTTTGCACGTATTTATACCTTTGGAAAAGCCATTGGAACACACGGAGCGTGTATTGTTGGCTCAAAAATCTTAACGGATTATTTAGTGAATTTTGCAAGAGGTTTTATTTATACGACTGCGCCGACTTTGCATAGTTTGGCAACCGTAAAATGTGCTTTTGAAATGATAAAAAATAATCCTAATTTGCAGCAGAAATTATTTGAAAATATTGATTTTTTTAGAGAGATTTTTAACCAAAATAAGACTGATTTTCCTGAAAATATCATTTTGAAAGAGAGTTTTACACCCATTCAAATTTTGCAAATAGGCGGAAATGAGCGTACTAAGGCACTTGCTACATTTCTCCAAAAAGAAAATTTTGATGTGCGCCCTATTCTTGCGCCCACAGTAAAGGAAGGGGAAGAGATTTTGCGGATTTGTTTGCACGCTTTCAACACAAAAGAGGAGATATTAGGACTTATAAACGGAATTAAGATGTTTTCAATAATTAATTGATGTTACGCAAGAATGATTTTGTCAAATGTATTTATTGTAGATACGCACCGCAGTGCGTATCCACGACAAACAATACAGTAGCAAATATAATAATTTAATTGGTGCCAATACATTGTTCTACGTGGATACGCACTGCTGTGACGTATCTACAAATACATTTTGCGTAACATCAATAATTAGTAGCCTTAAAATAAAATTGACAAATAAAAAATTAGTAATAACAACAACAAAATGAAAACTATCTACTTTTTGAAAGGACTTCCTGCTAGTGGAAAATCAACGTGGGCAAAAGAAATGGTTGCCTCACATGATGCAGGCACATATAAACGTGTGAATAAAGATGATTTGCGTGCTATGCTTGATGTTTCTAAGCATAGCAAAGGTAATGAAAAATTTGTACTAAAAATGCGTGATATAATGATTTTGGAAGCTCTTAAAGAGGGTAAACACGTCATTTGTGATGATACAAATTTCAATCCAAAACACGAGGCTCGTATGCGTGAAATAGCTGCGCAACACCAAGAAGAAACTGGGAAACCAGTACAAATTATTGTGAAATTTTTTGAAATTTCTTTGGAAGATGCCATTGCTAGAGATTTAAAACGCCCTGTTTCTGTCGGGGAACGGGTTATTAGAACTATTTACAACGAATGGATTAAGCCAAAACTAGAAAAAGATACCCAAACTGGAAAACACCTTATTTATCAAAAGCAAGATGAAAGCCTGCCAAAAGCCATTATAGCAGATATGGACGGCACGCTGGCTATTATTTGTGGTAGAAATCCCTATGAGGCAGAGCATTGTGAGCGAGATTTGCCCAATGAGCCTATTATTGATATTGTACGCAAATATGCACAAATAGGCGTGAAAATTATTATTGTTTCTGGACGAAAAGACACGCACAAACCCCAAACAGAAAATTGGTTGAAAGCTAATAATGTGCCTTACGACCTTATTCTAATGAGAAAAGGCAATGATGATAGGGGCGACCATTTTGTCAAAATAGAGATTTTTAACCAAAGTATCAAAGATAAATATTTTGTGCAATTTATCCTAGATGACCGCAATCAAGTAGTAGATATGTGGCGCAAAGACTTACATTTGCCTTGTTTGCAAGTGAATTATGGAGATTTTTGATAGGGAAAAATTATGGATATTTAATTCTAAGTTCATCAACCTCCTTTAAATTCAACTTCATTAATTTCTTCATCAACCTTTATCCATTCAAGTTTTTGTTCAATATTTTCAGGTATGGAACTGGATATTGTAAAAAAAGGTGTCAAATATATTACTTCAACTGTTCGTTTTTTATAGCCTAAAGCTCCTATATCCTGCATTTGAAATTCTATTTGCTTAAAATTTAAATGAGTATTTTTATATAAGATTGTTTGCGTTTGCCACGCTCCAGATGAGAATAAAATAATCATAGGATTTATTATAAAAATTGAAATCAGAGTTATTATTGGAAATATAGCCCAGATTAGTTTTTTGAGTTTAGTTTTTTGAATATAAGCATTCCATATCAAAACTAAGGGCGTTTCAATTAAAATTCCCCAATAAATAAGTGTCTTTAAAGTTTGGTTTTTAATATCAAAATTTGGAAGCCTATCTAGCAAAAAAAGCGTAACAGTCAAGTAGAAAGCAATATTTAGGATTTTGGTGAACATTGTTTTTTGGTTATTTTATTTCCCAAATTCCACCTACATAAGGTGTTGGAAATTCCCTTGAAAGTGCCGAAATTGCTATACATTTGGTTGTTATTTTATCTGGTAAAACCAAACTTTCACCTCTTTTCTTTGGTCTGTAATCTCGTAAAAAGGCTTTATAAATTTTGTCATAGTCATTTTCTAAGATAGTTTTCACATCTTTCACCTCAAAAGTTTTTTCGTCATTGACATTAAACTTAAACCATTCTGTGTAAAAGCCATTAGGGAGTGGCAAATCATCTTTATCAATGGTTTGAGTAGCTAGTTTTTTAGGAATTGTACTTCTGAAACATTGCAAAAACTCTTCTGCTGTTCCTATCATTATGAAGTAACAAGAACATACATTTACTTTTGCTATCAAATGAAGTCTCATTAAATCATTAAATATTCTTTTTTGCTCTGGTTCGTATCTAGTTTCAGGTTTAGCCATTTTAAACTCAAATACGGTTTCAATTTTCTTTTTTGAACTGTCAGTTGTAATGAGGTCTATTTGTCGTTTTTTGAGTGTTGGGTGAGAAAATTCTAATTGAATATTTGCCAAAGGCATTTCTAAACCTGTCAAATAATCAGCTACTGGATATTTTAAAGAAGATTCATTTATCATAAAATCTCTTCCTATTCCGTCTTGATAACTCAAATAATAAGTTATAGAATGTATCAATTTATTAAAATCTATTGAAATCATACGCTTAGATTATGTATTTTAGGGTTAAATTCTAGTTTTTCTACGTCAAGAATTCCCTTTATTATTACTTTAACCCAAGGATTATCCATGTTGGCATCAATAAATTCATTATATCCTTCATTTCCAACGTATTGACGTACTGCTTCCCGCAAATGTTTTATTGGGTCTCCAGCCCCAGTATAAACAAGTATGCCTACTTTAACTTTGTCGTTTGGTGTTTTGACTTCTTGATAAATTACGTCTTTCATTTTGAATTATATTTATTTTTCTAATTATTTCTTCTAAAAACTAATATTTCTACTACAAATATAACAAAACAAAATATACAAAACTTATTTTCTTCTAAATTTTGCTGTTTTTCTTGATTTTTTTCTTACTTTTGTGGATTAAAATAATTCCAAAATATTATATAATTTTATCAAAAAACATAGTTACAATGATTCAGCGTATTCAAAGTATTTTTTTGGCACTCGTTGCCGTTTGTATGGTTATGGTGGTTGCTTTGCCTATTTGGGACAAAACTGATGCACAAAATATGCAAAATATGCACCTTACGGCTTTTTCTATCACGCACACACAAGGTAACAAAATTGTAGAGGCAAGCAGCAATTCAACTATTTATATTGGCATTTTGGCTGTCATTGTACTTGCAATGAGTATTTTCTCTATTTTTAGCTTTAAGAAAAGGATTTTGCAAATGAAATTGGGTATGGCAAACTCTATGACTATGCTTGTGCTAATGGCAGTCAATGTTTTGACTATCTATAAAGCTGAAAAAATCTTCAATGAAACACAAAAAGGAGATTTTTCTTTTGGTTTTTGGGCTATTATTGCAGGTATTTTGCTTAATATGGCAGCAAATTTTTTCATTAGAAAAGATGAAAAATTGGTACAATCTTCTAATAGAATGAGATAATAAGAGGGACTAAGCACGAGGTACGAATGTAAAACTACTAAATTTATTTGGGCGGATTGTCTGTATATTTAACTGCCATTCCGCTTAAATTATAGCCATAAACGTCTTTTTTGGCATAAAACTGATAACTAACATCAACAATAGCATCTGCACCCATAGTTTTTGCTTTGCGGGTAAGCTGAAATAATAAATATTCTTTTTGGTCATAAGAATAGCCTTTTGGGAGTTTTCCATACTTTTTTTGTAATTCTTTTGAAAGATTTACATTCTCTTTATTGGGTTGCTCATCATAAATAAAGACGTTTTCCATAGTTTTATAAGGGCGCAAAGCCTCTGTCTCATCAGCAAAAAAAACATCTACTTGATAAAGTGATTTTTGTTTTGGTGATAAAGAAATAGCACAAGCATTTAGCAATAATATAATAAAAAAAGAACTAAGAAACTTCATTTTGAGGTGGGAGAGGAGAGGTGTGAAATATCTTTGCAATTTACAACAAAAAAAGCGTATTAAAAAATACGCTTTTTTGCATTTAATTATTTGCCGTTTGCTTTAGCAAACGGGTTGGATTATATAGCAAATCCCATAAAACTAAGGAAACCAAGCGACATAAGTCCCACCAAAATAAATGTAATTCCTAGTCCTTTAAGTGGTTTTGGCACATCAGAATATTTTAGTTTTTCACGTACTGCCGCAAGTGCCACAATAGCAATCATCCAGCCAATACCTGATGCAATACCGTAAGTAGTTGCTTCTGCAAAGTTATAAGGACGAGGTGCCATAAACAAAGAACCACCCAAAATAGAACAGTTTACAGCAATAAGTGGCAAAAATATCCCCAAAGAGCCATACAAAGCAGGTGAAAACTTTTCTACTGCCATTTCTGTAAGTTGCGTAAATGCCGCAATAACAGAAATAAACACAATAAATTGCAAAAAGCTCAAGTCTACATTTTTGAAACTATCACCCAACCACGCCATAGCACCTGCATTGAGTACATAGGTTTGCAAAAGCCAGTTAAGCGGGATAGTTGCGCCAAGAACAAAAACAACTGCTATACCAAGCCCAAAAGCCGTTTTGACGTTTTTAGAAACAGCCAAATAAGAACACATTCCTAAGAAATAGGCAAAAATCATATTTTCTATAAAAATAGATTTCACCGCAATATTTAATAAATTTTCCATTATTGAGGATTATTTTTTATGTTAAAGACTAAAATAAATTTCGTACTTCGTATTTCAAACTTCGTACCTTGAAAGACTACGCTTCTTCAGAATAACCGTTTCTAGCACGTTGTATCCATATAAGTATGCCTACAACAATACACGCCCCAGCAGGAAGCATCATTAAGCCATTTCCTTGATAGGTGATACCAACTGCCTCAAAAACTTTAAAGCCAAAAAGTGAGCCAGAGCCAAAAAGCTCACGCACAAATGCCACACACACAAGAATAACCCCATAACCTAAGCCGTTTCCTATGCCATCAAGAAAAGAAGGCCAAGGCTTATTAGCCATTGCATAAGCCTCCAAACGACCCATTACAATACAGTTAGTGATGATAAGTCCTACAAAAACAGATAATTTTTTAGATACTTCAAAAGCATACGCTTTAAAAAGCTGATCAAGCAAAATTACCCACAAAGAAACTATTGCCAACTGCACAATAATACGAATACGTGCAGGAATAGTATCTTTTAGCATTGAGATAAACAAATTAGAAAACGCAGTTACGAAAGTAACACCAGCCGCCATATAAAGTGCTGGCTCTAACTGTACAGTTACGGCAAGTGCCGAGCAAATACCCAAAACCTGCACTGTTACGGGGTTATTCCCATCTAATGGGTCTGTCAATAATTTGACGTTTTTCTTAGAAAAAGCTGGTTCTGATGGTGCTTTTACTTGAGGTTCAAGAACTTCTGCCATTTTTTTATGTTATTTATTTTGTTGTTATGAAAGTTTTTATAGGCTTTCTTATTGACTTTTTTTGTATTACTCCCCTTCGGGGCTGGGGGCTACTATTTAAGATTTTTTTGCTTTCAAATATTTGCTATACAAACCAAAATAGTTTGTCAGCATATTATTTAGTCCTTTTCCTGTGATAGTTGCACCCGACATTCCATCAACCTGATAAGGACTATCATATTTAACACCTTCTCCTTTTTGCATCACGACAGACATCAATTTGTCGCCTTCAAAAAGTTTTTTACCAATATATCTATTTTGGATTTCGTCTGATGCTATGCGTGCGCCAAGTCCTGGAGTTTCTCCTACGTGGTCAAATTTTGCACCTTTAATAGTGTTCATATCTGCTTGCAAAGACACAAAACCAGAAATATTATTCCAAAGTCCAAAACCATAAACAGGCACTACCACAGATTCAATTTTATTTTTGTCTTGTGCGCTTGTAATCTCATAAACAGGCAAAAGACGTTCTTTTTCAGGTTTTTTGTATTCATCTGCAATAGCCACATCTTCTACTTTTTTACCTTCAATTTTTTTACCTTCCGCATTGATAACGTAAGAAACAACTTGTTTTTCATAAGTTGCAACTGCCTCAACTTTGTCTTTAGCTTTGATGCCTGCCGCCAAAAGAATGTTTTGCTTTTTTTCTAGGGCAATATTAGCATCTTGTTTATCTTTTAGCCCTACAGCCGCTAATGCGAGTACCACGCCGCAAACAACAGTAAGCAAACAAGAGTAGCCTACAATGTATCCTAATGAGTTTTTCATTTTTTTTATTTAAATTTTTTGTTTATTTGTTTTCTAATGTATTGGTAATTTTGCGTAAAACTACAAAAAAATAGATTATTAAAGCTATTCTTTGATAATTTATTTTCTTATTTTTTTGTATTTATCAAATAATCTTTAAAATATGTAAATTAGTAGTCAAATTCAGATAAAGATAACACTTTTTTTGTGTCTTCCATATCTTGTGAAAGTTGTGCTTTAAGAGCCTCCAAACCTTCAAATTTAGCATCTTCTCTTGTTTTTTCTACCAAAAAGATAGTCAAAATCTCATCATAAATATCTCTATCAAAATCAAAAATATATAACTCTATTCTACGTGTGGGCTTATCTCCTTGTGCAACGCCCTGCGTAATGCTTGGACGAGTGCCAATATAAAGCATTCCTTGTAATTTTTGGGTAGTATTTTGATTATTATTTTGATTATTTCCGCTACTTTTTAATGTTGCAAAAGCAGCATAAATACCATCAGCAGGAATAATTTTGTAAGTTTCACTAACAAAAATATTAGCAGTAGGAAAACCAATAGTACGCCCAATTTTATCTCCACTCACCACTTTTCCGCTCAACTGATAATAATGCCCTAAATATTCGTTAGCCAGTTTTATGTTGCCATTTTGCAGAGCTTTTCTAATTTTCGTGGAGCTAATGCCAATGTTATCAATATCTTGACGTGGTATTTCCTCTATTTTGAAAGGATATTTTGCAGGATTTTCTTCCAGATTTTTCTGCAAAAACTCAAAATTCCCTTCTCTATTTTTACCAAAATGATGGTCGTAGCCAATAATCAGATGCTTGGTTTGAATAGCGTCTATATAAATTTTCTGTATAAATTCATCAGGCGAAAGTTCTGAAAATTCTTGCGTAAAAGGCAATACAACGAGATAATCAACGCCATTTTGCGCCAAAAGTGTAGCTTTTTCTTCCAAAGTATTAAGTAATGCTACTTTATTTTGGTTGTTATTTGGGTTATTCTGGTCGTTGTTGAGATTATTATTTATCTGATTTTCTTGTGCTAATACCAAACGTGGGTGAGGCCAAAAAGTAATCACAACTGTCTGACCCTGATGTAGTTGTGCTAGCATTTTTAGGCGTTCTAATATTTTTTGATGCCCTACGTGTACGCCATCAAACGTGCCACTTGTCACGACTGCGTGTTTTAGGTGCGGAAAATCAGTAATACCTTGATAAATTTGCATTTTTAGTGGTTATTATTACTTATAACTTCCCAAAAGTTAGAAACTTTTGGGAAGTTTGAGTGTAGTTATATCAACTACAAAACTACATTTTTTTTTATTCTAAACAAAAAAATCATATCTTTGCACGCAATTTTAACACAGCAAATCCGTTGTTTCTGCTAATTAACTCTCCAAAAGTTTCAAACTTTTGGAGAGTTTGGTAAATAACTCACAACTCATAATTCATAACTTACAACTCAAAAAATGTTTTATTTTAAAAAGCTAAATAATATTACTGGCTGGCTTGTTTTTGCCATAGCAACACTTACTTATATTCTCACAGTTGAGCCTACAGCAAGTTTTTGGGATTGTGGAGAATTTATAGCCGCTTCTTACAAACTGCAAGTACCACA
>JAYVHJ010000276.1:0-2160 GCA_043771315.1 Raineyaceae bacterium | reverse complement strand
CCTCTTGTGTGAGGGCAAATGCCTGAAATTTCTTCAGATTTTTCATATAGTAGTTGCTTTGGCTTACAAATAAACAAGGTGTTATGTTTATTGTGCTTTCAGCATTGCAAATATAATAATTATTTTTTAAGAAAAAAAAAAAAAAATAGAAAATTTTTTGCGTTTTTCTTAAAATAATTTTAAAAAATTTGTTTTAATGCTTTTAACTGCTATATTTGGCACAAGATAAAGCCGACAAACTTGGATATTCTGGATAAAACTTCATTTATAATATTTTATTCTTTTAAAGCCATTTCTATGGCTTTATTTAGTTTTTCTTCTATGTCTTCTTTAAAGCCAAATTCAGAAAAAACAACTTTTCCTTTTTTGTCAATGACAATATTGGTAGGGTACATTTTAATTTTGTAGGCATCACAAATATCTTTTCTGTCCGCTATGATTTGGTATTGCATCTCACGCACACGTATCACACGAGCCAAATAAGCATCATTTTTGTCAAAAGAAATAGCCAAAAAATGTACTTTATCTTTGTGTTTTTCTGCTACTTTGTTGAGCAAATATATTTCTTTGATGCAAGGAGAGCAAGCCGTAAACCAAAAATTAAGCACCACGACTTGCCCTTTTAGGCTATCAAGGTTGATATTTTTGTTGAGAATGGTTTTTGCCTCAAAGAAAACAGCATTATTGTTCACCTCTTGTGCCTGCACACGCAAAGAGAAAAATAACAATAAAACTAAAAATAGCTTTTTAAATTGCATTGGAGTAGAATTATAGTAAAATATTATAGGTGTAAATACTTGATATTAAGCCATTTAATTTATAAGTGAACTCTGTATAATCCCCACTATCAAGGCGTTTTTTATTGAATGTTATTGATTTTTCCATTTCACTTCCACCAGGAGCTTTAAAATTAACGTCTTTTCCTTTAAGTTCTACCGTAATTTCATAATTACCTTTCCCATCTTCTTGCAAGTGAAGTTGAATAGAAATATCTGGTGCTATTTTTTTTGTTTCTTTATTATAAGGATAAAAAACAAAACGTCTATTACGTTTTTTCTTTTCATCTCTCAATTGCTTAGTAATAAATTGATTATTTACAAAATTATCCATTATTTTGATATATTTGGCATTTACAATATTGCTAACAGTTGCATTATTGCCCAAAAATATAAATGCTTTGTTATGTATCTTTTGACGTTTATAATCCAAAACGTCTGCACAATTAGGGAAATAGTTAGGTAAAACGAAAAGAGTTAGTCCTTCTACGACCAAATTAGTAAGACCGCTAATATTTTTCTCTAAAAAAATTATATTACTCTCTACTGAATGTTCTTCAGGTGCAAGTGAAGCTTCAGCAAGTGGTGATTTTAGGTTACCATTATTTATTGTATCTTTTGTGGCGTTATCCATCAAAAACTGGTGTAAAATTGGTATATTCTTAATTTCATAATTACTGCCTTTATAAAAGTGAACCACATACAATAAATTGGCTTTATTTATGTCTTTATAGCCTAGATAATCCATACACATAGATTTTGCTTTGCTAATTGAGTCCATTTTCTTATCTAATGTTATAGATATGGTATCAAATAGGTATTTGGCTATTTTTTGTTCTTTGATGTCAAAACTTGCTTCATCAAATTTGAATACTAACCCAAACTTTATAGGCTTAATCTGTGCAATTATTACATTTGAGCAAGTAATTATAAGTAATAATAAAAAGGTTATCTTTTTCATTGTGATAAAATTAAATTATTTAAAGCTAAAATATAGGAACGAAATTACTTCGTTCCTATAAAAAATACTGATTTTCTGCTAGTTAGACTCGCAACCCATACAGTTAGAAACACCGTCACAGTAGGCAACTGCATCACCAGCACTCATCCACGGAGTATAGGTATGAGAGCTTGGCGAAATAGATACCATACACCTGTAACGAGGAGTAAGCAATCCACCAGTTACATTTTTTTGCTCCTCTTGTGTGAGTGCAAATACCTGAAATTTCTTCAGATTTTTCATATAGTAATTTGCTTTGGCTTACAAATAAACAAGATGTTATGGTTATTGTGCTTTCAGCGTGGCAAAAGTAGCACACAAATATACATAAATCCCACCGTTTTTGGAATAACTTTTATTCTTTTTGGAATAATTCAAAAATAT
>JAYVHJ010000275.1:0-5058 GCA_043771315.1 Raineyaceae bacterium | reverse complement strand
AACTCTCTGCGTTATGATGTTCCTTGCAGCCTGTCAAAACCCTAAAAATGAGCCACTTCCGCAAGAAGTTAAAACTGGAAAAAATACAGAAACCAATCAAAATTCATTCAGAACAGAAGGTGATAGTATTTTTCAAAAAAATGGTCGTCTAGTGTTCAAAGATGAAGTAGTATTTGGAAATACTATGGTAGCACTTGCCAATATGTCTTTTGAAGAAAAACAAACTTTTGAAAGCAGATTTGAAGGTTATAATTCTTGGCGTAAATACAACCAAGATAACGCAGGTAATGAAAATATCTTCCCACTATATTTTCAAACAGATTCCCCAACTTTGCCGACTTTCTTTACGGCACTTGTCAATACAAAACGAGAGTATCAAATAGGAAATACAATCACTTATCTTGAAGAAGGTAAAACCTACGACATTCCAGAAGAACAAGAAAGTAGTCTTAAACAAGAAGGTTGGTTTAAGGCAAGTAATCTTGCTAATTTTCAAACAAACTCGTTACGTGTAATAGGAGATGGGAAATATCAATTCCCGTACCGCTATGGCAGTACTGACTTTAAACAAGTTTTTGAGGTGGGCAGCATAGTTGCAAATGGAATTAGCATACTTTACTTGGCACAAAAATTAGAGTATTGGGGACGAGTTAGTTGGTTTCGTAAAGATTGGAGACAAGCAGGAGAAGTACGCTCAACAAGGATGAATAGTGTGTATGCTGCAATTTCATTAAATGCTCCACTTCCTATATTAGGAACTACACTTCTTGGTAGAAATACTACAAATGTTAATTTTGATAATGAATTTCGTCTTAGTAGTGGTAATTCCAACCTTTGGAGGTATGATGTCAGGTCAAGTTTTATGGAAATGTTTGTGCCAAGCCATGGACAGCAGTCTGCAAGTACAGTTCCGCCAGCTGCACTTGGTTTACCTGGCTTGCGTGTAAATAATGCTAGTTTCCTAAAAAATTAAATCATCAACTCTAAATTTAATTACAAAATGAAAAATCTAATATATTTGGTTTTGATGATAATTGGTTTGTCATCTTGCCAAGAAAAAAAAGAAGTACATCCAACTAGTGCTGGTCGTTTATCTGTTCGTTTTATTGATAAAAACAATGAGATAAATCAGTCTTACATGCATTACAATAATGCAACAGTTGGCTTTATAGTGCCGTCAGGCGGAACTAGGTCTTTCAATTCTACATCAATTGGAATTACAGGAAAGCAAGATGCGAATAATAAGTTTGAAACTTCAATAGGATTTGGAACGGATTATAATACTGTTACAAATTTGCCTGAATTAGAACCCAACGGAATTTATCATGTTGCCTGCAGTGCTGGAGGACAACAATTTCTCACTAACGTCCCTTGGACTCCATCAAATAAGGATTTTGTTATCACTAGAAATGATGCTGATAGCCTTGGAGGTACATTTAGAGTAAAAATGGAAGCAATGCCACAAGGGTCTTCTACTAATTATAAGGAGATGGAGGGTTACTTTTGCATAGCTAAAAAAGGAATTCTATAGTTCTTATTTCAAAAAGCGTGGTTTAGGTTTACTAAATCACGCTTTTTTGTTTCTCTACAAATCACTAAATTTCTTTATTTTCTTGACAAAATACGCCCAAACAATGCTTTTAGGATATAATTTTGTGTTTTTGTTTTGGGATTTTAATTTTTCTGCTGGTGTTTTTTTATGGAAAAAAATATAATGATAATAGCCGTAATGCGCACGCAAAACTGCCCAAAAATCTTTAAACTGCCCTTTTAATAGAAAATTGATGCCTGCCAAACCGTCCAAATTAAGTCTAAAATGAAGCACCCAATAAGAACTAAAAGTATTTGGAAGATTTTTGTGTAAAAGTATCAAATTATTCCTAAAATTCAGGTAGGTTTTCTTAGGATTTGATTTGTGTAAAGTGCCTCCACCTACGTGAAAAACTATACTTTCAGCGCAATAGAACACTTTTTTATTGCTGTTTTGCATTCTCCAACACAAATCTATTTCCTCTTGATGCGCAAAAAAATAGCCATCTAATCCGCCTAGCTCGTGATACACACTAGCACGCACAAACATACACGCACCTGTAGCCCAAAAAACCTGCTTTGTGTCGTTGTATTGCCCTTTATCTTCTTCCAAAGTGTCAAAAATGCGTCCACGACAAAAAGCAAAACCGAATCTGTCTAAAAAACCTCCTGCGCCTCCTGCATACTCAAAGTGTGTTTTTTGGTGATAAGACAAGATTTTAGGCTGACAAGCTGCTATTTCTGTATCATTTTCCAACAAATTTTCTAATGGTGTAAGCCAGTTAGGAGTAACTTCTACATCAGAATTGAGTAAAACATAATATTTTGGTGCAAAATCTGCTTTTACTCGCTCCAAAGCAAGATTATAACCTTCTGCAAAACCGTAGTTTTTATCCAAAACAATGGTTTTTATTTGTGGATAATGTTCTTTCAAAAACAATAAAGAATCATCATTTGAAGCATTATCAGCCACGAATATCATTGTTTCACTATTTTCTGGGCTATTCTGCACCACAGAAGGCAAAAACTTTTCTAAGAAATGTTTGCCATTAAAATTTAAAATAACTATTGCCGTTTTGAGCATTTTGAATAGGTTTTTGTTTTTGTTTTTGTTTTGGCATAGATGCACAGATGAATACATTGTTACCACGTTCCGTAAGTACGACTTACGGCTATTAACATTAAATCCCTTCAGGATTTTAATACAAAAAATGCAAGTACAAAACCCTGAAAGGGTTGAACAATAATAGCCGTAAGTCGTACTTACGGAACGGACAAACAGTTTGCGGTATTTATTCTTCCCCCAACAAATCTGGTCTGCGAGTACGTGTGCGCAATAAAGATTGCTCAAAACGCCATTCATCAATGAGTTTATGGTTTCCAGAAAGCAACACATCAGGCACACGCCAGCCGTTGTACTCCTCTGGGCGTGTGTAGATAGGCGGAGAAAGTAAATTGTCTTGGAAAGAATCCGTTAGTGCGGAAGTTTCATCAGAAAGTACACCAGGAAGTAAGCGTATCAACGCATCAGCCACGACTGCCGCTGCAAGCTCACCACCAGACAATACATAATCACCAATACTAATTTCACGAGTGATAAAATGCTCCCTAATACGCTCATCAATGCCTTTATAATGTCCACAAAGCAAAATAAAATTTTCTTTGAGAGATAAATTATTAGCTATTTTTTGGTCAAAACGCTCACCGTCAGGGGTCATATAAATAATTTCATCATAATTTCTTTGTGCTTTGAGAGCATTTATGCAGTTGGCAATAGGTTCAATGGTCATTACCATTCCTGCACCACCCCCAAAAGCATAATCATCAACAGACTTTTGTTTTTGTGTGGAATAATCACGCAAATTATGCACCACAACGTCCACAAGCCCTTTTTCTTGCGCTCTTTTAAGAATAGAATGGGCAAATGGACTTACCAAAAGCTCGGGCAAAACAGTAATAATATCTATACGCATCTTTTTAATTAGAAATTGTGAATTAGGAATTAGGAATGTAAATTATAAATCAACACATTTGTATTCATTCATAATTTCTAATTCATAATTGCTAATTACAAAATTAGTGATTTTTCTAAGAATTATTTTACTAATTATTCAAAAAAACGCTACCTTTGAAATTATTTTTAATTTTTAACTATTGATTTTGATGAAAAACATTGCTATTTTGTTGTCTGTGGTTGCCTTAATGGTAATTGCGTATGTGCAATTTAAGAAACACCGCAAATTTTCTCCACCCAATGAATATGATTATGTGGCAAAAACAGACCAAATAGATGTTAATTATCATAATCAAACACTCGTCACAGAATACTTTGAAACTTGCTACAAAATAGGCAATTTTGCACGCCAAACGTGGTACAATGAAGGCATTGATGTTATAACAGAAGACAGAGAAATTCCGCAAAGTAGCAACGCAACTGCTACCTACACACGCCTACGCACACGTGTAAGCACGCTAGAAGCACGCCTTAGAGAATCAAAAAAGCTAAAAACAGCAGGTTTTGACAATGATGCTATCAAAATCATAGAAGAAAAAGGACTTTCAGAGAAAAATTTTCACGCTTTTCAGCTCCTAAATGGCAAAAAAATCATTAAAGGACAAGAAGATGCCAGCGTTTGGGAACTCCAAAAGTTGCTGATTGCCAAAGGTTTTACACTCAAATTAGATGGTGTTTATAATGACGAAACAATGAATGTAGTCAAAGAATTTCAACAAAAAAATATGCTCTATCCCTCTGGAATGGCAGATGAAACAACTATAAACCTGCTTTTGAAAGAAAGTAAAAAGTAGCCCCTAAATCCCCAAAGGGGACTTTAATACATTTTTCGTAAGAATATAATAAAACAAAAAAATGCAAGATATTACT
This sequence comes from Raineyaceae bacterium, assembly GCA_043771315.1. Classification (GTDB taxonomy): domain Bacteria; phylum Bacteroidota; class Bacteroidia; order Cytophagales; family Thermonemataceae; genus JANYGM01. The sequence continues at coordinate 644 of JAYVHJ010000275.1, read as the reverse complement.
ACAAATTTTACTGAAAATACAGTTATAGATTTTAATAAAAACGCAGATAATCTAGTTCCTGCTATCATTCAAGACATCAATACAAACAAAATTTTGATGCTGGGTTATATGAATGAAGAAGCATTTTTGAAGACAAAAAAAGAAAATATTGTTACGTTTTTTAGTCGTACCAAAAAACGCATTTGGACAAAAGGAGAAACTTCTGGTAATTTCTTACACGTAAAAGAAATTTTTATTGACTGTGATAATGATACTTTACTTTTCAAAGTACAACCAGTTGGAGCAGTTTGTCATACTGGCACAGATACTTGTTTTCAAGAAGAAAACAAAAAAAACAACTTATATTTCTTGGATAAACTGCAACAAATCATTAAAGATAGACGCAATAATCCTTCTGAAAAATCTTATGTAAGTTCTCTTTTTGCAAAAGGCATCAATAAAATAGCTCAAAAAGTGGGTGAGGAAGCCGTAGAAGTAGTTATTGAGGCAAAAGATAATAATGATGAATTATTCAAAGGAGAAGCTGCTGATTTGCTTTTTCATTATTTGATTTTATTGGAACAAAAAAATATTCCTCTTTCTGACATTATAAAAGTGTTAGAAGAAAGACAAAAATAAAAGTAAATTACGAATTTCAAATTACG
>JAYVHJ010000274.1:0-2297 GCA_043771315.1 Raineyaceae bacterium | reverse complement strand
AAAAAAACAGAAAATGCCGTTGTGATGATAAAATTAGCTTTTATAAGTATGATTTTAAATCACTTTTAAAAAGAAATAGTTTCTAAACATACTCTAATGAGTAGGTTTCAATATAAAACCCGCCTTAATTAATTTAAGGCGGGTTTTTGTTTGTTTTGATACATTCTATAAATCAGAATAATCAAAGCTATTCATATATTGTGTAGTAAAATCTGTTCCAGAAAGGAAATTTTTGTCTTCCATTAGCTTGATATGCAAGGGAATGGTAGTTTTGATGCCTTCAATAACAAATTCTTCCAAAGCACGTTTCATACGCACCATTACTTCCTTGCGAGATTGCGCTGTAACAATTACTTTGGCAATCATAGAATCATAATTGGGAGGAATAGTGTAGCCCGCATATACGTGTGTATCAACACGCACACCAATACCGCCAGGAACGTGAAAATTAGTGATTTTTCCTGGAGAAGGGCGGAAATCTTTGCTTGGGTCTTCCGCATTAATACGGCATTCCATAGCAAAAGTAGTAGGAAAATAATTCTTACCAGAAATTTTTTCTCCTGATGCCACTTTGATTTGTTCTTTTATCAAATCCCAACCAGTAACTGCCTCTGTAATAGGGTGTTCTACCTGAATACGGGTATTCATTTCCATAAAATAGAAATCTCCATGCTTATCTACCAAAAATTCAATAGTGCCAGCACCTTCATAATTGATAAATTTTGCTCCTTTTATGGCAGCTTCTCCCATTTTCTCACGCAATTTATCTGTAACAATAGGTGAAGGTGTTTCTTCAATAAGTTTTTGGTTACGGCGTTGAATAGAACAGTCTCTTTCAGAAAGATGACAAACATTGCCATATTGGTCGCCAAATACTTGTATTTCTATATGTCGTGGATTTTCCACAAATTTTTCCAAATACATATCATCATTACCAAAAGCTGCTAAAGATTCATTTTTAGCATCGTCCCACGCTTTTTGGAAACCTTCTTCATTCATTATCAGGCGCATACCCTTACCACCACCGCCTGCGGTAGCTTTTATCATCACAGGATATTTGATTTTTTTAGCAATTTTTTTAGCATCTTCAATGGTATGTACAAGTCCGTCAGAACCAGGCACAACAGGCACACCTGCTTTTTTCATTGTGTCTTTGGCAGTTGCTTTGTCGCCCATTTTGTTAATCATATCAGGGCTTGCCCCAATAAATTTGATGCCGTGGTCTTTGCAGGTTTGCGAAAAATCTTCATTTTCAGACAAAAAACCATATCCAGGATGAATGGCATCAGCATTAGTGATTTCTGCAGCCGCAATAATGCTAGGAATACTCAAGTAGGATAGTTTGCTTGGAGGCGGACCAATACAAACGGCTTCATCAGCAAAACGAACGTGCAAACTTTCTTTATCTGCCGTAGAATACACAGCAACGGTTTTTATACCCATTTCTTTGCAGGTACGAATGACACGCAAAGCTATTTCGCCACGGTTGGCTATCAATATTTTTTTTATCATTGGAAAGTGAGTTATGAGTTATGAGTTGTGAGTTATGAGTTGTATTTATCTCGTACTTCGTATCTCACACTTCTAAACTGGTTCTACTAAAAATAATGGTTGGTCATATTCCACAGGAGAGGCATTATCCACCAAAATCTTGACAATACGCCCAGCAACTTCTGCTTCTACCTCATTAAAAAGTTTCATAGCTTCAATGATACAAAGCGTTTGCCCTACTTTTATTTCGTCACCAACATTCACAAAAAGCGGTGAATCTGGCTTAGATGAGCGGTAAAACGTCCCAATCATAGGAGATTTTACGGTGATATAATTGCCAGCGTTTGCACCTGCATTACTGCTTACATTTGCGACAGGTGTAATAGGTGTTTCTGCGTTTACTTGTGGCTGCACCTGCACTTGTGGCTGTATTTGTACTTGTGGTTGCACTTGTACTTGTGGCTGTACGTAGGTAGTTTTTTCGTAGGCAGGAACGCCAGAATTACGTTTTACGTTGATTTTGAACTCGTCCGTTTCAATATTGACCTCGTCTAGCGGAGATTGCGCTATAAAATTTATCAAATCTCTTATTTCTTCTACTTTCATTGCTTATCCTTTGTTAAAACTGTGTTTAAAGATTGAAAAGATGCGTAATGATAGAAAAAAAATCTTAGAAAAACGAAATTTACTTTATTTTTTTATTGAAATATTGCTTTAAATGTCTTATAAGCGGTTTTTTTAAATTTATCAACTTTTGGAATGTTAAAAACTATTTACAAAAATAGCCTATTTAGGCTATTGACAAT
>JAYVHJ010000273.1:0-14035 GCA_043771315.1 Raineyaceae bacterium | reverse complement strand
GGACTTTCTATGGGACTTGGTGATATTGTGGTATCTGGTCAGAAAGATGTGCTTATCAAAGAAGCAAAAGAGAAAATCTCAGAAGTAATGGAAAATTACAATATGGGACTTATCACTGATAATGAGCGTTATAACAAAGTGATTGATATTTGGGGACGTGCTAACACCAACCTAACCAATCACCTAATGGACGATATGGCGAATGACCAACAAGGCTTTAACTCCATTTATATGATGATGCACTCTGGCGCACGTGGGTCACGTGAACAGATACGCCAGCTAGGTGGAATGAGAGGCTTGATGGCAAAACCACAGAAAAACCTACAAGGGTCTGTTGGTGAAATCATTGAAAACCCTATTCTTTCTAACTTTAAAGAAGGTTTGGACGTAATTGAGTACTTTATTTCTACTCACGGTGCAAGAAAAGGACTTGCTGATACTGCCCTCAAAACGGCTGATGCAGGTTATTTGACACGCCGTTTGGTTGATGTGGCGCAAGATGTGATTGTAAATGAAGAAGATTGTGGTACTTTGCGTGGTGTTGTAGCTACGGCTTTAAAAGATAATGAAGATATTGTTGAGCCTTTGTCTGAACGTATTTTGGGACGTGTAAGTGTTCACGACATATTTGACCCACTTTCTGGAGAACTGATAGTAGAATCTGGGCAAGAAATCAATGAAGATGCCGCAGAAAAAATTGATGCTACAAGTATTGAAGAAGTAGAAATACGTTCTGCGCTTACTTGTGAAACAAAACGTGGTATTTGCCGCAAATGTTATGGTCGTAACCTTGCCTCTGGGAAACTTGTAGGACGTGGTGAAGCCGTTGGTGTTGTTGCTGCGCAATCTATTGGAGAGCCAGGAACGCAGCTTACATTACGTACATTCCACGTTGGGGGTACTGCCTCAAATATTGCCGTTGATGCTGCCGTTAAAGCTAAATTTGATGGTATTATTAGTTTTGAGAACTTGCGTAAAATTGACACAACTGATTCAGAAGGAAATCCTGTAACAATAGTTCTGACACGTTCTAGCGAGGTGAAAATCATCAACCCAAAAAATAAGCAACAAGTATTGATTTCAAATCACATGCCTTATGGTGCTATTTTGAAGGTGAAAGAAGGTCAAACTGTTTCAAAAGATGATGCACTTTGTACTTGGGATCCTTACAATGCCGTTATTTTGTCAGAATTTGAGGGAACAGTTGAGTATGATTCTGTTATTGAAGGTATTACCTATAAAGTTGAGTTTGATGAGCAAACTGGGTATCAGGAAAAAGTGATTATTGATACAAAAGATAAGACAAAAAACCCTGCCCTTATTATCAAACCTAAGAAAGGAGAGCCAAAAACTTACAATATTCCTGTGGGCGCACGCCTTACAGTGGAAGATGGTAAGCAAATAAAAGCTGGTCAGATTTTGGTAAAAATTGCCCGTTCTGTTGGTAAAAACCGTGATATTACAGGTGGTTTGCCACGTGTTACAGAACTTTTTGAGGCTCGTAACCCATCAAATCCTGCTATTGTGAGTGCTATTGATGGTGAGGTAACGTATGGTGCTATCAAACGTGGTAATAGAGAAATTGAAATTACTTCAAGAGATGGCGTTAAACGCAAATATATGGTGCCTTTGTCTAAACACATTTTGGTACAAGATAATGACTTTATACGTGCTGGTATGCCTCTTTCTGATGGTGCTATCACGCCTAACGACATTCTTTCTATCAAAGGACCTACGGCAGTACAAGAATATCTAGTAAATGAAATTCAAGAAGTTTACCGTTTGCAAGGGGTGAAAATCAATGACAAGCATATTGAAGTCATTGTACGCCAAATGATGCAAAAAGTAGAAGTTATTGATGCTGGAGATACGGATTTCTTGCTTGGTCAGGTGGTTGATAAATGGACTTTCCGTGAGGAAAATGACAGAGTTTTAGACCTGAAAATTGTAGAAGAAGTTGGTGATTCTGAAAAATTAGAATTGGGACAACTGGTTACTGCTCGTGAACTTCGTGAAGAAAATTCTTCTCTGAAAAGAAAAGATAAAAAACTCGTGAAAGTGCGTGATGCGCAATCAGCAGTATCTCAACCTACATTACAAGGAATTACGCAAGCATCTTTGGGAACAGAAAGCTTTATGTCAGCGGCATCTTTCCAAGAAACAACAAAAGTGCTTTCAGAGGCATCTATTCGTGGAAAATCAGACAGATTGCTAGGTCTGAAAGAAAACGTAATTGTTGGGCATTTGATACCTGCAGGTACTGGTGTGCGTGAGTACGAGAGCATTGTTGTAACTTCATCAGAAGAAAACAAAGTTTACGTTGATACATCTTCCCGCAAACCTCGCAAAAAGAGAGAATATAGTAACTAAGTAATTGTAAATTGTAAATTATGAGTGAATACAAATGATTAACAATCAATTATAATTCTTAGTTAAAATACAAACTCCTTCCAAATTTAGTTTTGGAAGGAGTTTTTTGTAAGAAAAAGGCTATATTTGTGCTTAATTTCGTAAAAGAATATAAAGCTTTCCATATTTCAAAAAAGTACTAAAAAAATACAAATATGCCTGCTGTAGATAATATAATTGTCGTAATTGATGGCGTTACTTATGATGCACAAGAGGTAATGCGTAAAGTAGTTGCCAAATATGGTAAAAATCCTATTATTTCCAATTATGCAAAAAAACACTTTCTGACCACGAAAAACGTAGATTAAAGCGTGCCACAAGTAAATAAAAATCCCTTTCTAAATAGTTTTGCAGAGGGATTTTTTGTTTTATTCCAATTGCCAACTACCATTTTTGAAGTGATAAGTATAACTATTATCTCCATAACTACTACCTGCAACTTTAAAAGTATTATTGTCTACCCAATTTATGCTTGCCCAAGGACATCCAGGAAATTCAGAATTACGTATTTTTGGCATAATATCTACTTTTTCTTTAACAATTTTCTTGTTTTCAACCTTATAAATAGTTATGAACTCATCAAACCCCGCAATTTTATCTCTATTTGGAGAAAATTCCGCAGCAGTAAGGGGACTCCCTCTACGCATCAATTCATTACCATTTGATTTGCTGACAAATAATGTTATTGTCCCATTACCAATTGCATAATCAGTTTGTTGGTTGATAATAAAACAATCAAAATATTTATTATAGCCCTTAAAAATGTAGTTGGGTTTACCATAATCCATACCCGAATTATTAACTTCTTTGGTATCTAGCCAGATTTTACTTTTCCCATTCTCTAATTTTAATGTTAATTTTTTGCCTTCTCTAATAGCGAAGTCTTTATAATAATTCAACAAATAACCTTCATTACTATTATACCTATTCATCATTTCATTAAGAAGTTTATCAATGCTTTTAGGGGCATCTTTTATAAGTTCTTCAGCAGTTTTATTGTGAAAAATAATCTTTTCATTTTGCGTAATTTCATCACCACTTTTATCATAATGCTGTTGAATACAAGTAAATGTACCTTTTGCATCTTTAAAGAAAATATATCTGTTAGCTTTAGGATAATCCACATCATTTGAAATGCCCACCCAAATATCACTAATGATGTTTTCTGGTGTTATATTTGCAATTTTAGAGCTGATTTTGGTAAATATATTATTGTAATTTGCGGTGTTGCCTGCATTTGCAGTATATTCGGCACTCACAACATCTATAAAATATTTAGTAGTTTTACCATCTACGTTATCAACATACAAATCCATAAAAACCTCAATATCTGTGTTTCCGTCAGTGTTATTTTTACGTGATATGAGTATTTTTTTCTCCTTAAAATAGGAGTTTTCAAGTCTTTCTTTTGCCTCTTGTATGTGCGGACTGTTGGCGTGTGAAACAATAAAAGTGCTTAAATCATCTCTAGTATTGCTTTTTGTTGCTATTTCATAAGTCAGTTTTGCGCCTATTGCTATTGCTTTATCTATTTGGGGCGCATTGGGATATTTTTGTGCAAATATTTGATAACTTGCAGGCGTATGTGTTGCTTGTGCTTGCGCAAAAGACAAGTCGTGAATTTTGTCTGTTGCTTGCTTTGTTTGCGGTGCTTTGGGGTATTTTTGCCTAAAAAGTTCATATCCAAGTACAGTATTTGTTTTTTCTGATTCTGCAAAAGCCACCAAATACATATTTTCTTCTGCTTTTATGGCTTGTGGCGTACCTGCAAACTGCTCTGTATATTTTCTTAAATCTTCTATTTTAGCGTTCTGAATAACTTTTTGAAGTTCGTTATCTAAAAGCGTGTTGATATTATTAGAAATAAAAAAGGTGTCAATTTTTTCATTTTCAGCAAGTTTTTGGCTTTTCTTTAGTTCTAGCGTTTGCCATTTACTTTTAGCTTCTTTGAGATTTTTGAAAGCTGTAAAAGGTTCATAATCAGGGTTTAGGGCATCTGCATAAAAAAGCCCAGCACCTAAAAAATAAATAGGGTCTGTGGGATAATCTTTTTGCATTTTCTCTAAATTACCTTTTGCTTTTGGGTATTTTTTCTCCTGCAAAGGCTCAATAATTCTATCAATTTTTTGCGCCTGTGCAGTTGTATATCCTTGTGTATGAAAGAGATAAATAAATAAAATAAAATAGATTTTTTGCATAATACTGTTATTACTTGGTGTTTAGGAAAACATATTTACCTCATTTAATTATCATAAACTACCAGCATTTGTTATGTCGGTGTAAATTTGTTCTTTTCCTTTTTCTGTTGTAATAATGATATTCCCGTTAGATTTTGTCATTTGATAAAGTTCATTATCACCTGCATCTTTAGGAAATCTAAGCATAAATTCATTGGAAGAAGTTTTTGTAACTAACATTTTAACTGGGTTTGGACGTGCAGAAGTACTATAATAAACGCTACCATCAACTTTAACTTCCAAATATTCAGTTACATTATTTTTGTAATAATTGTGAGACGCATATTTAGTATCCAATTCCTTTTGTTGCTTTGACTCTTGGGTTGCTTGTACATCTTCTGTTTTTGGCGTTTCTGTTATATTTGAAGAACTGTTTTCAGTAATATTTTCTGCTTGTGTATTGACGTACAAAAATTTTGATAAATCTACTGAATTCAGGTATGCAGGATTTTCTGTTATCAAGATATCAATAATAAACTTGTTTACTTTTGCAAACTGAGGATTTGCTGTATATTTTCCTTTCAAATCAGTAATGCCTACTTTCCCTTCTACATTCACCAAAATAGAATTCCCTATAATATAAGCATCTGTAAACTGTGGATTTACCAATAAAGCACCTTTTTTATCTATTAAACCCATTTTTTTATCTTTTTTGATAATAGCTATACCATTTTTAAAGGTCATAGCCTGCTCAAATTGTGGGTTAATAACCAGTTTTCCATCTTTATCCACATATCCCCACATACTTCCAGAACGAACACCCGCCATTCCTTCTGAGAAATTTGTCATACCATCAAACTGATAATCTATCTTCAAAACGCCTGACTTATCTATAGCGCCCCATTTCCCTTTTTCGTTTTGGACTACTGCTAAACCTTCTTGAAAAAGATATGCTTCAGTAAATTGTGGGTTGATTATTATTTTTCCTTCCGTATCTAAAAAGCCCCATTTGCCTCCCTCTCTAAAGCCTGCAAGCCCTTGAGAAAAATGTTTTACATTTTTGTAGTTGGCAGCTATTTTTTCTTCCCCCTTACTATTGATAAAACCCCAAATCTCCTCCTCACTATCTTTCTTTTTAATTGAAAATGGGGCAAATCCTTCAGCAAAATGAGATGCGTGTTCCGCTCTTTTCAATTCTATTTTTCTTTCCCCTTTTTCATTGATATAAAATGGAGCGGAGGCATCTGTAACCACGCAGGCAAAACCTTCATAAAATGAAGTTGCTTGATGATATTGATAGGGAATAACTAATTTGCCTTCTTTATTGATAAAGCCATATTTATCATCTTTTTTGACTTTTGCTAAACCATTTTTAGCAAAGAGATGAGCTTCTTTAAATTGAGGATTGATAAGAAATTTCCCCTCTGAATTAGTATATCCAATCTCTTCACCTATGCTTAAAGGCAATAGACTCGTATCAAAACTTGCTTCTTGACTTTGTCCTCCACAAGCTCCCAATATTACTACTAGCACTAACAACAACAATGAATAATATTTATTGTTTTTCATATTTATATGTGGTTTTTAATTTGGTATTCTGTTCCATAGTCAGTAAGTAATCCATTTCTATTTAAATGGTCTGCAAGTTCTGGTGCTGACATTGTCATTTTGTGGCTTCTCAAGAACGCACCAAGTTGCGAGATATAATACTTTTTTTTCATCTTGATACTTTTTATAAGGTTATATTGGTTGCACTCTCACAAATATAAATATATTTTTTTCATTTCCAAGAATAAATAAATATATTTTTCATCTCAATAAATTTTATCATAATAAATATATTTTGTTGCCTCGTTAATGACAATAATTCTAAGTTTAGAAGTTTCAACAATTGGTAATGTAGCAGTTTTAAAATTAATTTTTTTGCTAACGTATATTGGGTTATCATTCACATAATTGAAAGTTACATCTTTCAATGCCTCAATATTAAACACAAAATAAATTACCACATTATTATATTTATCCTCTTCCATTTTTACGGCTTCTTCTTCTGATATAGGCAAAAATATATCTTCTTGATAGCTATTACTAAAACCTGAATTTTTAGGGATGTGTTCCTTGTGAGGATTATGTTTGAGAAATGAAAGTTGTTTAAATCTAAGAATATGTGATTTATACAAAATGGTAGATTGTGAAGGGCAGGGATTATGTACACCCTCTACTCTGGGACTATTTTGAATATTTTTAGACATAAAAATATCATAACCGCTAGTTTTCAAGTTATATTTTTGGGCTTTTTCACCCCAATCAGAACCATAAAATTTTTTTCCTACTTTCCATCTACATAGTTTTAATTTATTCATAGAATCCAGTAAAACTTGATATTCACTAGATTTTTTAAATACTGATTTTTTCAAATCAGAATTATACTTTTCATCTAGTAGAAAATATTCCATTACATCATTTTTGAATAATGCATTAAAATTTAAACTGGCATTACCAGAAATATTATTAGAATTAGGAGTATAATAACCATATTGTATAACGCCCCCTATTGCATTTTCTAAGTCTTTTGTAGGGTCAGTTTCTTGTGCAAATGCCCAAATATTCACAAAAATAAAACAAAGAACAAGGATATATTTTTTCATGTTTTTAGAAAAGATTTGAGGGTTTTGTATAATTTTTTTGATTAGATTAAAAGAAATATTAACTTGCTCAAATATAAATATCTTTTTAAGTTCCTACAAGATACCAATAGTTACAAAAAAACAAACCAATAGTTATTATGATGACAACCATAGGCGACAAAATCAAATTCTGGAAGCAATTTAGAGATTACACGCAAGCAGATATGGCAGAAAAATTGGATATTTCTATTACGGCATACGCCAAAATAGAACAAAATAAAACTGATGTCAATTATTCAAGGTTGGAGCAAATAGCAAAAGTGTTAGATATTTCTATGGCAGAACTCGTTAGTGTGAATGATAAACCTAGTTATTATTTTAGTCAATGTGGTCAAAATGGCACTTATGGTGCTTATGGAGGTTTTGTAGTGAATAATCAAATTGATGCTACAAAATTAGATACAAGAATAAATGAGGTAGAAAAAGAAATGAAGGATTTTAGAGATGAAGTATTAGCATCTGTCAAAGAGTTAATACAAACCATAAAAAAAGACAAATAAAAGTAAGCTAACTTCCCGAAAGTTTCCAGCTTTCGGGAAGTTAAACGGCATTATTAGAAGTGCCAGAAAGAAAACTCGCCTATCATTGATAAAAAATACTAAAAACTCCTTTCAAATGAATTTTTGAAAGGAGGGTTTTGTTTGTTCTCAAATGTAATTAAGCGTTTATACATCATAGGCACTTTCTCCATCTGACTTTTTAAATGCAAGTTTAATATTATCAGCCTCTACTTGTTTTCCTGTAGATACCAGCCAATCATAAGTTTCGTAAATCACAACGTATGTTCCACGTTTGCCCCTAACATAACCTTCATTGCTTATAAATCCATTCCAGATAAGATGTTCAATTAGGTCTGCACGTACCATTGTTGTATTATTTGCAACCAAAAAATTGGCTAAACGACTGATATACTCTTTTTTGTCCATTGTGTTTCTTATAGTTTACATTTGAAAATACATATACGCAATTATGAGCATTAAATACTTGTAAAACAGATATATTTTAACTTTCCCAATAGGAAGTATTTTAGATAAGATAACAAAGAACTTAATAAAGGAAATCCAACATATCAAAATCATTCCCTAATATATGTTGATGCTTTTGCCCTAATTGTTTTTCCAAAACAGTAGCATAAATGCTTCTAAAATCAATATTATGCTTCAAATCTCCTTCATTAAGGTCTGTAAGGCTTGGCATAGGATTATAAATACCTGCTTTTTTGAGCTTTCCACCTATCACAAACAAATTATTGGCTGTTCCGTGGTCTGTACCTCCGCTCCCATTTTCTACCACTCTGCGCCCAAATTCTGAAAAAGTGAGTATCACGGTTTTATCCAAATTCCCAGTTTTTTTCAAATCCTGTACAAAAGCATAAACACTGTCTGCATAATCTGTATGTAGTTTTGCTTGTCTATTAAGCTGCTGAACGTGTGTATCAAAGCCTGAAAGTTCTGCATAATATACACGAGTTTCTAGCCCAGCATTTATCATTTGGGCAATATTTTTGAGTTTTGGCGCAAAATTATTTTTAGGATAATCAGCTTGATTATTGGCTGTTTTTATGGCTTTTGTGGTTTTTTCATTGATATAATCCGCAGAAGAAACAGTTTCTGCAAGCGTTTTATAGAGATAAGCCACATTTTCGTGCTGATGTTCTTGCTGGTGTGTTTTCGTTTGGATAATATTTTTATCATTTATTTTTTGCAAAGATTTGCTACGTGTAAGTCGGTAAAATTTCTGCACATCTTGCATAGCAAGTGCTTTTAACTTCTCTCCTTTTAGTGCCAAACTAAGTGTGTCGTCTATTTCAATGGCTTGATAAGGCAAACATTTTGTATTGCATTGTGCGTCCAAATAACGCCCCAACCAACCCGTTTGCAGGTATTCGTTAGAAGCACTTGCTGTATGCCAAATATCCATAGAACGAAAATGAGAACGGTCTGGGCTAGGATAACCTACACCATTAAAAATGCCCAAAAGCCCTTCATCATAGAGTTTTTTTAGCCCCAAAAGTGCAGGATTTAACCCAATTTCGTCTGTAAGTGGGAGAATTTTATCTTTTGGAATAGCAATTTTAGGGCGAGATTGGTAATAAATATCATTTTTGAAAGGAATAACGGTATTTAGTCCATCATTTCCGCCAGAAAGTTGCAAAATGACAATAATTTTATCACCAAGATTGGTCAAATCATACTGATTATGATTGTTTTGATAAGAATTTTGTTCAAATGCTTTCAAAAAGCTAGGAACAAACATTGTACCCAATGTGCTTAGGGCAGATTTGGAGATAAAATCACGTCTTTTCATTGTCTTTCTAGTTTATTGCTAAATGTATCTTAGTTTTTGGTTAGAGTTTTTTTAAATGAAAAGGTTTAAGAAAGTTTAATAACAACACAAATCAAAAAAGGATTTATATTAGAAAACTCTAATATAAATCCTTTTTTGTATTTTTGTGATAATACCTATCTAATTGATTATTAGTCAATTAGCGTTATAAAATCTTCTGTGCTTTTGCGTATTTTTGTCAATTTCACCAACCAATCTTTATCTTCTTGACGGTAACCAATAGCAAGAAGTACACAACTTCTAAGCCCTTTTTCTCTAAGTCCTAAGATTTTATCTAAAGATGCAGCATCAAAACCTTCCATTGGTGTTGTATCTACGGCTTCAAAAGCTGCGGCAGTCATAGCCATTCCAAGTGCTATATATGCTTGTTTTGCAGCGTGATTAAAGTTTTCTTCTGCGTCTTTTTGTGGGTAGCTACCAAGTAGCATTTGGCGGTAGTTTTCCCAACCTTCATTTTTAAAACCACGAATTTCGTTTGTAAGGTCAAACATTTTATTGATACGTTCTGCTGTATAAGTGTCCCACGCAGCGAATACCAACAAATGAGAACAATCTGTTACAACAGACTGATTCCAAGCAATGGCTTTAATGTCTTCTTTTACTTTTTGATTTGTTACGACCATTATTTCAAATGGTTGCAAACCACTAGAAGTAGGCGCAAGGCGTGCTGTCTCTATGATATTATCAATTTTTTCTTGAGCAACTTGTGTACCATTCATTGCTTTTGCGGCATAACGCCAGTTCAATTTTTCTATTAATTCCATTTTTTGTACTTTGTTTGTTTTAGTCGTTTTACTTCGTTGTATAACTCCTTTACAACTACTTCAATATAATAAAAGTTCGTTGAAACAAACACTCAATGTAGTATTTTAAATACTAATTCCTTCAAAATGTCGCTTTCTTCCATACTTCCCCTATCCACACCTTTACTTTGAAGGTCTGCGGTACGCAAAAAATCAATGATTTGAATAATTTTTGGAAGTGGATATTTTTGCGTTGCTTTCTGAAAATCTTGCACAAAATACGGAGAAATCCCTAGCACTTTGGCTATATTTCCTTGTGATTTGTCGTCTGTACCATAGTACAAAAGAATCTTACTAAAATACTGGAAAAGCACCGCCACAATAGGAATAAGAGGATTTTCTTTTGGATTATTGGCAAAATAATTAACAATTTGGTTACTTTTGAGTACATTTTTTTCTGTAAGAGCTTTTTGAAGTTCAAAGACGTTATAATCTTTGCTAATGCCCACAAATTTTTGTATCATTTCTTGCGAAATCTCTTCATTATCTTTCAAATTGATACAAACCTTGTCTATTTCTTTAGCAAGTCTGCCCAGCTCGTTGCCTACATGTTCCGCAAGCATACGCACCGCAAGAATATTGATTTTTAAGTTCTTATCTTTGATGTAAGTTTCTATCCAATCTGGTATTTTATTATCATAAAGTTTGTTAGATTCTGTTAGATAACCTTGTTTTTCTATTGATTTGTAGAAAGCAGTACGTTTGTCTAATGTTTTTTGTCTATAATTAAGTACCAAAATAGTAGAATTAAGAGGGTTTTCCACGTATTTTTGGAGAAGATTTAGGGCTTCTGTTTTGCGCAAATCTGCCATTTCTTGAAATTCTTTGATAATGACAACTTGCTTTTCTGCCATCATAGGAAACCGCCTTGCACTATTGACGACTACGCCCATATCAATATCTTTTCCATAGTAAATAGCCTGATTAAAGCCTTTATCCGCTTCTGAAATAGCTTTTTGCTCAATAAAATCAGAGATTTGGTCTATATAAAAAGTTTCTTCCCCCTGCAAAAAGTAAACAGGTGCAAACTTTTTTTGTTGCAAATCTTTTAGAATTTGTTGTGGAGTATTGGGCATTTTTTGATATGTAATTACGTAATATTTTTATATGGATATTTTGCTTATTCATCATTTCTAATTCCTAATTTAAAACCTACATTTCTTACATTTTGTAGGATAATATTTTCGTCTGATGCAAAAAATTTCCTCAAACGAGAAACAAATACATCAAGACTTCTCCCCATAAAATAATCATCATCTCCCCAAATTTTCAATAAAATATCTTCTCTTTTGAGTGTTTTATTGCTGTTTTGTGCAAAAAAACGTATAAGTTCTGCCTCACGCAAAGTAAGTACCTGCGTTTGCTTGTCTAATGAAAGTGTCAAATTTTCAAAATCAAAAGTATATTTTCCTATCTTAATTTGATTTTCAGTGTTATTTTTAAAATCATTTTCAGTAAAAAGTGTATTTTTTGCATCATTAGGCTGATTTTGTTCAGTTCTGCGCAAAAAAATCTGTATTTTTAGTAATAACTCTTCAATGCTGAAAGGCTTTGTAAGATAGTCATCTGCACCTAGTTTTAAGCCTTCCAAACGGTCTTCTTTGAGAGATTTTGCGCTCAAAAAAATAATAGGGATATATTTATTATTCTCTCTAATTTTTTTAGCCAAAGAAAAACCATCTAAAACAGGCAACATTACATCAAAAACGCAAATATCAAAATTATTTTTCTGGAAAGTTTCCCACGCAATTTGCCCATTGTCGCAATGCGTAACATCATAATTAGCTGCTTCTAAGTTGTCTTGTGTTACAAATGCTAAATTGATGTCGTCTTCTACAAAAAGAATTTTTTTGAGGTGTGAAGTCTGAAGTGTGAGGTGTGAGGTATTATTTGTCATTATTATTAAGAAAAAGTACGAAATTTGAGGTACAAAGTACAAAATACAAAATTTGAAATACGAATGTAAAACTGTATTTACTTCACACCTCACACTTTACACCTCACACTTCAAAAAAACTATTCTTTTTGCTTAAATTTCTCGTAAAGTGCTTTTTGTTTGTCATTTAAGAGTAGTTTTTTACCTTTGACAAAAGCATGTTCTATTTTGCTTGTTTTCATATCCAAAATATCACCACCAGACACAATAAGCGTAGCTTCTTTTCCTATTTCTAATGTGCCAACTTGATTATCAATACCTAGAATACGAGCTGTATTAGCAGTTATCATTTTTATTGCATCTTCTTTCGTAAGTCCGTAGGGTGCACCATAAGCCGCAGCAGAGCCAGCCACAAACGGCAAATTACGGCTTCCCATTGCTTCCATATCACCTTCATAATTTAGTCCTACCAAAATACCTGCTTTTTGTAGCATTGCAGGCAGTTTATAAGCTAAATCAATGTCATCATCAGCTCTATTTGGCAAACTATGTGGGCGGTTTAGGAGAACTGGGATATTATTTTCTTTCAGATAATCCACAAGCATCCACGAGTCAGAACCACCAATAAGAACAATTTTCTTAACGCCCATTTTCTTAGCAAAATCAATAGCTTCAACAATTTCTTTGCCTAAATCTGCGTGAATATACAAATTTTTTGAACCCTCAAAAAGTCCTTTCATAGCCTCAAAACGAAGGTTTTTCGTATTTTGTGCAGTTTGTGGATTTTGAAAATAAGCCTTAGAAGTAATAAAAAACTCGTTTAGTTCATTGAGATTTTTCTCTCTATTTTTATTTTTTTCTACTGCGCCAAGTTGCCAATTATAACTAAAAAAACTCACCCAATTAAGATGAATACCATCATCAGCTTTGAGTGTAGCATCTTCCCAATTCCAGCCTTCTAGTTCCATCACAGACGAACTCCCAGAAATAACGCCTCCACGTGGCGTAGATTGCACCAGCAAAATGCCATTATTACGGATTGTAGGCAACATTTCTGCATCAGTATTATAGGCAATTTGCGCCCTAATATGTGGATTATAAGCACCAACCTCATTAAAATCACGTGTGGCACGTACTGCATCAACTTCTGTAAGTCCCACAGTAGAAGACGGCAAAATAAGACCAGGATAAACGTGTTTTCCGCTCATATCTAACACTTCCGCACCCGCAGGAGCAGAAATATTTGCACCTATTTGCGTAATTTTGCCATTTTCAAAGATGATAGTAGCTTTTTCTAAAACTTGATTAGTGGCGTTTGCAGTATGTAGCGTGGCATTTTGCAAAACAATTACTTTGTTTTGTTTCTTTGCAGGAAGGGGATTTTGCGCTGAAACATTTTTAATAGTAAAATTAAAAAGAATAGCAAAAACGAATAATGGATATTTCATAAGATAAAAATCATTAAGATAAAATTTCATAAGATAAAGATATTTTGCTTCAAATATAATGCTTTTTGAGAGAATTATTTAATTATATGTCAAATAATAAGTTTTTTTTGTACTTTTGTGATTGATTTATCTAAAATAATTTCAATTAGAAATGAAAAATATTATCACAATATCATTGCTATTAGTATTTTTTACTTGCCAAGCACAAAAACCTTTCATAAAACATAAACAAATGTATATTTGCGGTATGATGAGAGGTATAGTTATTAGCCCAGACTTTGAATTAAGC
>JAYVHJ010000272.1:0-1828 GCA_043771315.1 Raineyaceae bacterium | reverse complement strand
TGGGTAGTATGAGTACCAATTTACTCTATGCTTGTGAAATTGGACTTGGGAACACAGAACAAGAAGCAAAAGATAATTATGGTAAATTTAATTTTGAAGAAAATCCCAATTTTTCTACAAGTTTTGAAAGCGTAAGAAACAAACTAGAGCATTTTCCTAAAGACAAAGAATTTTTGGAAAAATTTGAATTGAAACCCATTGACAAGATAACAAAAAGCAAAAAAACGACTTTTTCACAACTTCCAAAGAACTTGTATCAACACGGATTTGCTACTGGAGTTAAAAATCCCACGCCAATTGATGAAGACAAAGTAAAAGAAATTATTTCTTTGTGCGAGCCTAAATTTCAAAAGACAAGGAATATTATGCGCACACAAACATCTTACGAACTTAAACACAAAGTAGAAAAAATACTTGACTATACAAGTAATGGCAATTTAATTGCTGCAATGTTATTGATGGGCTTTGATTATGAAATTGTAGATAATCAGAATGCTTACTTCAATTTAAGTGATAGGAGCATTCAGAACTTACAAACAAATTGATAGTTTTAGCTAAAATCAAAACTCCTAACTAAAATTTAGTTAGGAGTTTTGATTTTTAAAATTTTCTTAACAAAAAGCCCACTACTTTTTGAGTAGCGGGCTTAGTTTTGGAGAATTACAACTCCTAGTCGTCTTTGTATGTGCCTTACGGCTGATTTAATGCCTTCTAAAAGGCTTCTTGTATGCACGAGAATAAGGACTTGAACCTCAACCAATAGTTTTGGAAACTATTATGCTACCATTACACTATTCTCGTATAAAATTCCCTACAATGCCGTAGCACAACGTCAGGAACTTGTTTTTTGGATTGCACGTCTGCGTTCCTCTTTATGTAGGCTTGTCGCCATATTGATTGTGGAATTGGCAGGATTCAAACCTGCAATCTTCTCGTCCGTAGCGAGATGCCCTATTCAATTGAGCTACAACTCCAAGAAACCCAACTGAGTTACGACTAAAAATCAGCTGGGCATTAGAATGACAACAAAAAGTGGGAATTTTCACTAAGTTTGTTACCATAAAGGGTGAAAGATTTACCTTTACATAGGTTCGCAAAGATAACAATAAAAATCAATAACAACAAGAAATATTACATTAAATTTTTACATTTTTCAAAAATTCAACATTTAGGTGCAATACTATTAATCATAATAATTTGAAGGTTCTTGTTTCTTAATGAAATCTTTACACCAATGAACTATATGGTTGTTGTACAATTCTGACATTTCAGAAATTTCTTCACCCCAATATTCTTCATCAGTAAAATACAATCTACCTTCCCAAAAACCTCTCCAACAAAATGAGCCTTGAAATTTCTTCAAGCATTTGCCTTCCTCAAACACCTCTCTGTCATCAGGTTTATTTTCTTTATCAATGTAACTAAATCCTTTTTTACCAGTTGGTAAATGCTCCCAATCTTGCACAGGATAACATTCAAATTCTAAAGTGTGTGCATCGGTTTTAAAATGAACCATATAGTCCATCATTCTAACCCGTACTGCACCTAACACGGGCTTGGCGAAGAAGCCGTTTTGTTCTTCGTTTGACATATTGTTCTAATTTTTAAGTTTTGTAATTCTATTTACTTATATGTTTACTGAAAATCTCGTCATAAGCCCAAAGTCTAGCAAAAAGCTCCAAATTTTTGAAAGTGATTTTATCTATATCTTTCAAACTATCGTAGTGTTTTTGATTGATATTTATTAGGTTGCGAATGCCTTCTTTACGAAGTATGATATCTTCTTCAGCATCTTCATTTTCATTTTTAGCTCTTTTGACACCTTCAA
>JAYVHJ010000271.1:0-5833 GCA_043771315.1 Raineyaceae bacterium | reverse complement strand
TTTATCAAGAGAAATAGTCATCAAATTACTGTTGTTTTCAGAAGTAAATACAACTTTACCTTGTGCGTCATAAACACGTACAGAAGATTTAGCCATATTTATTGTACCGAAATCAACATTAAAATCACCTTTACTAGGGTTTGGAGAAACTTTAACCAAATTAGCTAAAGAATTATCAATAGCAGTAGTAGGACTAGGATTGATAACCAAAGTATAAAGATTTGGTGCAGTAGGGCAACCTCCAGCAGATGCAATCACTCTAAACGTGAAAGAAGTAGAGAAACTTGGCGTACCAGAAAGCAAACCAGTAGCATTGTTAAAGGTCAATCCAGCAGGTATTGAAGATGTAGGCGTTGTAAGTGCATACGTATATGTACCTGTAACACCAGCTCCTGTGAATTGCTGACTAAACGGCACTCCAACTGTTCCGCTTACAAGTACATTCGCAGATGCTACTGCAGGCACAAGCGTAAGCGTTGGCGTAAGTGCAGGTGTACAACCTCCAGCAGGCGTAACATTATACAAATAAGTAGCAGAACCAGCAGGACAAGTACCAGTTGTAGCGGTAGCAGTAACAGTAAATGAACCACTTTGTGCAGTTGTTGGCGCACCAACAGTTGCATTTCCTACTACTGTTACACCTGTAGGCAATGTACCAGTTACTGCAAACGTGTAAGAAGGCGTTCCAGTTGGTCCACCAGTTGCATTAAATACGATGTTAGGAGGTGTTCCTATGGTAAATACAGGAGAACCAGAAGCTGGCGTAACTACTATTGGGCTGCAACTACCAGCCGCATTAACTGCAAAAGTGTAAGATTGCGTAGCACTACAAGTACCAGAAGTAGAAGCAGTAACCACATAAGTAGCTGATGCTGTTACTGCCGTTGGTGTTCCTGTGATTTGTCCAGTTGTAGCACTAATTACAAGACCAGCAGGTAAAGTAGGCGTTACTGTGTAACCAAGTGTTCCAGAGCTAGCAGTAGCACTACCATTCAAAGTATAAGCCGTTCCGACAGTACCACTTGTTGCTGTTGTATTAGCAAAAGTAATAGTAGGACAAGCAACTGCATTGATAGCAAAAGTATAGGCTTGTGTAGCAAAACAAGTAGTAGATGTTTCAGCCCTTACTGTATAAGTAGCTGATGCTGTTGCTGCTGTTGGTGTTCCTGTGATTTGTCCTGTTGTAGCACTAATTACAAGACCAGCAGGTAAAGTAGGTGTTACTGTGTAACCAAGTATTCCAGAACTAGCTGTAGCACTACCATTCAAAGTGTAAGCCGTTCCGACAGTACCATTTGTTGCTGTTGTATTAGCAAAAGTAATAGTAGGACAAGGCGTACCAGCAATAATATTAACCGTATAATCTTCTACCTCACCATAAGCATTCCCTATTGGATTACAAGATTGTGCAACGGGTGTTACTGCACCAGACTCAATAAGCACCACACGCATACGAGTATTACCAAGAGTAGCAGTAGCAGGAATAATTACTGTGCCTGTTTGAGTTGCTGCTGTTGCACCTGTCAATGCCGTACTAGAAAAAACAAGCTCCCCAGTATCAGCAAAATCTCCATCTTGGTTGTAATCTATATATACAGCAAATATTGCTGTATAGAAAGTTGTACCACCAGTAATTTGAGAAAGAGAAAGTGGTATAGAAGCTCCTCGTGCGACAGATGGCGCAGGAACGGCTGTATTATCAGTATAAAGTCCTGTAGCTGCAGGATTACTAAGAATTGGAGTAGCAGACCCATTATTAAGTGTACCAAAAGTTACATTTCCAATATCAGTATCAGCTGCTTGCGTTGCCGCAGCGGCACAATAACAAGCAGTGGGCGCATTTAACCCTACACTAACAGGTGTAGATATTCTAGTTAGAGGAGATGCAGAACAAGAAATAACACATTGGTAAAAACTAGCTACGGTTTGCGTAGCCACATACGTAGCTGTAGTAGCACCTGTTATATTTGTGTATGTTCCTGTAAGAGTAGGTGAAGATTGCCATTGGTAAGTAATACCACTAGTAGTATAAGGAGTGCTTAATGATAAGTTGAAAGGAACGCCAGAACAAGCACTAGCACTACTAGAAACAGACGTATTAGCCGCAGGTTGTCCAGTACAAGCAGTACCACCAGTAAGAGTAACTGTATAATCTCTGCCCTCACCAGAACCCATATTAATACACGCATCTCCAGAGCCATTTGGATTATTTGCAAATCTAGAGCGCAGACGCATTCTGGTTGCGCCAGGTATTGCTGCACCAGGTATGGCAATGCTTACTGTGGCTGTATTGGCAGTACTTGCTACTGGAAGTACCTGTGTATGCTCGGTAGCCTCAAAAGTGGTATTACCATTATAGTCTATCCATACAGAAACAGATGTTGCTCCGCTAGTAGCATCTGTTGTTACAGTTAGTGAAACTGTTGTTCCTATTGCTAAATTGGTAGTGGTTGTAGGGCTACTTGCAACAAGCGTGTAAAAGGGAGTTGCACAAGCTGCTGGACTATCATTGATTGTACCTAGTGTTACGTTAGTGAAACACCCACCACCAAGGTGTGTAATTGCGCAATACTGCGCACTTGCTATTTGGGATATACCCAAGAATAGCAAAATGGCTAGCAATGGCGCACCAAAAGGTGTCTGCCACGTTCGCCCTGTTTTGTGAATTTTGTTCATAAAAATGAATGTTGAATTAAAATTTAAAAAATAAGAATTGTTTAAGATTAAAAATCTATATTGTTTGGCGTGATTGGGCATTTAGCCTGCTTGGGTTATTTTAGCATAAGTAAAGAATAAGTTTAAGGGAATTAAAACTATATAAACTTCAAGCCCTAAAAGTAACTAAAATGTTTTATATTTACTATCTTTCTTACTAAATATTTTAATCCTATAAATAATACTTATAATTCATTTGTAGAATTGGCAAAAACAATACCTAATGCTTTTGCACGTATATAAGCAGGTGCGCCTAAATGTGCAAGCCCTGTTACATCAGACATACAATCTTCCAAAATAACAAGTTTTTGGATAAGTGTAGGCATATTGGTTTCCGTATAATCAAGTAGTTGGTTGAGGCTTGTAGCAACGCAATGAGATTTTGCCTCACCTGCCAACCAAATTTTATCAAAAGTGGCTAATTGTTCTAGCAATTTGGTATTTAGTTGGGTTTCTGGTACATTTTCATCAGGGATTTGTGCCTGAAAAATGCCAAAATTTTCACTCAAAGCATATTCACCTTTTCTTACGGTTTGATAATCATAGCCTAAGCGTGTCCACTCGTGAACGGCAAGCATTAAGTTTTCGTCTATTGATGCACCCAAAGAGCCTTTTAGGCAATGCTCTAGCCAAATGAAATGAGGAAACAAACCTTGTTTTTCTAAATCCGCAAGGTATTTAGTAGCTTTTTGTGCTTCAAAACGAGGTTTCCAGCGTTTTTCTGTTACATCTTTGAGCGTAATTTGAGTAAAAGGAGGAGGGAAATTTCCACTTTCATCTTCCCAAAAAGAAGGGTGCGCAATATGATTAACTGGGTGAGAGTCTATTGTGAGTGTAATATGATGTATATTTTGCTGATTTTTTTTGATAAAACTAGCTAAACGCATCATATCCATTTCTGCGCCTTGCACATAAAGCGCACCCTTAGGGTGGCAAAAATCAAATTGTGCATCAATAATTAGTAAAGCATTCATATTTTTAGTTGTGAATTATAAGTTATGAGTTATGAGTTATGAGTTATGAGTTATGAGTTATGAATTGTGATACAGAGTACAATGTATTCTAACTCACAACTCACAACTTATAATTCAGACCTCAAATTAGTCTTTCTAGTGGCAACCAAAGTTGCAAATCCCAATCAAAATGCTCTGCATTAGGGATTTTCTTCTTGTAATCATATTTTGAAGTAATTTGATAAGCGTGTCCTGGGTGATGAAAATGCTTTTTGTCTTTTATCCCTTGCTCAATTTCTAGCATAAGCGTATAAGTTCCTAAACTACGTTTGGCTTCATTTGGGTCAAAAAATGCTGTTGTGCTATATTGTAGCGTTTTTGTTTGGTCAAAAAAACTACAGGCAATCAGTTTATCTTTGTCATAAATACTTATTTCGTAGCTTTCAAAGGGTGTTTTGTCGTTAGATACCCAATTAAAAACATTACTTTGCGTTTGGAAACGGTCTTCATACCAATCATCAAACAAGCGCATTTTTTCATCTGTGATGTGTGCATTCTGAAAGATACAAGTAAGATTTTGGTTTCTTCGTTTAAGTATTTTCTGACTTTTGGAAAATGGGAATTGATTGTTTTTATCTAAATTATTGCACAAATTACTACGTAAGTCATACCGCAAAGGCATTAGTTGCATTTTGAGTTCCATCTGAAAAAGTGGGATAGTATAAAAATCATATCTTCTACGAAAAAAATGTGTCCCAACCCTATCCCAACCATTATTTAGGAGCGTTTCCCAGTCTTGCAAAGACATTATTTTATGATCAAGATATTCGTTAATTTCGTTTTCCATTACTTATTTTTGTGTTAATTTTATTGCTAAATTACACAAAAAAAACTACTTTTACTCAATTATTCATAAAAATAGCTATAAAAATCAATAAAAATATACTAGAAATTCATTTTTATTCGTTTTTAAGTTGAATATTTTTTTGATATTCTCAACATTCTCCCCCAAACAGAACAATCTCGTGGAAAATATCCTTCAAATAAATAAAGTTTCTAAAAGTTTTGCTACACACAAAGCTCTCAATAACGTGAGTCTTGATATCCCGACAGGTAGTATTTTTGGACTTTTAGGTCCTAATGGTGCAGGCAAAAGTACGCTCATACGCACCATAACACAGATTATCAGCCTAGATGAGGGAACTATTTTGTTCAATGGTGAAACGCTTGCAGAAAAACATATCCCACAAATTGGCTACCTACCAGAAGAGCGTGGACTTTACAAAAAAATGAAAGTTGGAGAACAATTAATGTATATGGCGCAACTACGTGGACTTTCTGCCACAGATGCCAAAACAAAAATTAGAGATTGGTTTGCAAGATTTGAAATTTCAGATTGGGCATTTAAGAATGTAGAAGACCTTTCAAAAGGTATGCAACAAAAAGTGCAATTTATTGCGACTGTTTTGCACGAGCCGCCACTTTTGATACTTGATGAGCCTTTTACAGGTTTTGACCCTGTCAATGCAAGTCTTATCAAAGATGAAATTATTAGACTAAAAAACAAAGGAACAACTGTCATATTTTCTACCCACCGTATGGAATCTGTAGAAGAAATGTGCGACAACATTGCTCTGATACATCTTTCTCAAAAAATGTTAGATGGAAAAACCAAAGACATCAAAAATCAATACAAAGACAATTCATTTAAAATTGAATTTGTTGGCGCACTTGAAAATTTGCCAGAAAATATAGAGATTCTATCTCAAATAAGCCACAAAGAACATAATGAAGCTATTATTCGTCTGAAAGAAACTGAAATTACTAATACATCAAATAATAATTTTTTGATTAGTTTGCTTTTGGAAAAAGTGCAGTTGCTTAGTTTTCAAGAAAATGTGCCAAGTATTAATGATATTTTTATCAAAATAGTAACAAAATAGTATATTTGCACTATTTTTGATACTAAATATTGAAAAAATACTTTATGAAAATTACAATAGATACCAATTCAGGCTACTGTTTTGGGGTAGAATATGCTATACAAATGGCAGAAGATGAACTAAATGAAAACCATCATTTGTATTGTCTAGGAGATATTGTCCACAATGATATGGAGGTAAAACGCCTCAATGCGCTTGGTTTGGAGATTATTACCAAAGAGC